>JANMMN010000245.1:0-10730 GCA_031373405.1 Actinomycetes bacterium | reverse complement strand
CCCGGGGTGATCAGCACGATGCCGGGGCCGACCTCGGCCCGGATCGCGGCCACCTCCCGCGGCGAGCAGACGATGGCGCGCGCTCCTGCCCCGACCGCGAGCACCGCGAGGCGCCGCGCGGCGTCGAGCGCCGGGCCGCGCAGGCCGATCGCGTCGAGGTCGGCATGCGACATCGAGGTCAGGACGGTGACGGCAGCGATGCGGGTCTCGGGCAGGGCGTCGACCGCGGCGCGGATCATCGCCGCTCCTCCGGCCGCGTGCACCGTGAGGTACGCCGGGGACAGGTGCGCCACGGAGCGGGCCGCCCCCGCCACGGTGTTGGGGATGTCGTGCAGCTTGAGGTCGAGGAACACCTCGCGGCCACCGGACGCCGCCCGGGCCTCGTGCACCGCGGCGTCGCCGTCGCGCAGGTAGGCCTCGAGACCGATCTTCATGGTCGAGACGTACGGGCCGGAAGCCGACGCCCACGACCCGATCGTGGCGAGGTCCGGGCCGTCGAGGGCGACCGCGATCGGGGCCAGCTCGCCCCTCATCCCTCCACACCGGCCTCGAGCTCGGCGTCCGCGATCGACCCGTGGTCGTTGCCGTGCCTGCTGACCGGACCGCCCGGCACGGGCACCGGGTCAGGAGCCCTGTGGGCGTGACCGACCGCGTCGGTGAGCCGCTCGAACCCGCGTTCGGCGAGCGCGACCGCGAGCTCGTGCGCCACCCGCAGCGGGGCGGACGGGTCGTGGAAGGTGACCGTGCCGACGCTGACGGCGCTCGCGCCGGCGAGCACGAACTCGAGCGCATCGAGGCCGGTCTTGATGCCGCCCATGCCGAGGATCGGCACCTCGGGCATCGCGGCGTGCACCTGGTAGACGCACCGCACCGCGACCGGCCGGATCGCTGGGCCGGACAGGCCACCGGTGACCCCGGCGAGCGCGGGGCGCATCGTGTCGGTGTCGATCACCATGCCGAGCAGGGTGTTGATCATCGAGAGACCGTCGGCACCCGCGTCGACGACCGAACGCGCGATGGCGACGATGTCGGTGACGTCCGGTGAGAGCTTCGCGAAGACAGGGATGCCCGGCGCGGTGTTGCGGCGTACGGCTGCCACGACCTCGGCGGCGGCCACCGGGTCGCACGCGAAGACCTGTCCTCGGCTCTCGACGTTGGGGCAGGAGATGTTGACCTCGATCGCGGTGATGTCCGGGACGTGACGGAGCTTCGCCGCGAGCTTGGTGTACTCCTCGACCGAGCCACCCGCGATCGAGACCATCGCACGGGCGCCACGCTCGGAGAGCCAGGCGAGGTCCTTCGCGACGAACGCGTCGATTCCCGGACCCTGCAGCCCGATCGAGTTGAGCATGCCGCTCGGCGTCTCCGCCATCCGCGGCGTCGGCCGGCCCGAACGCGGGTTCAGCATGATGCTCTTGGTGACCACGGCACCGAGCGCGGTGATGTCGAAGAACTGATCGAGCTCGCGGCCGGCAGCGGCACAGCCCGACGCGGTGAGCACCGGCGAGGGCAGCTCGACGCCGGCGAGGTCGGTGGTCATATCGACGTCGGGCATTGCCACGGTCGCGTCGCGACGCGGACCATGGGTGATCACGGCGCGCGTCATCAGTGGCCTCCGCTCACGGGTGCCCCGAGGGCGTCGGACGGCACTGTTCCGACGTCGTCCCACCGCACCCGATCGCCGCGGAACACCGGGCCGTCGACGCAGGAACGCAGCATGCGGGTCACCCCGTCGTCGCCGATCACGGGCAGCACGCAGGTCATGCAGATGCCGATACCACAGGCCATGGCTTCCTCGACCGCGCACTGCGAGTAGGCGCCATGCGCCTCGGAGACCTGCACGACCGCCTGGAGCATCGCCATCGGTCCGCAGGCGTAGACGACGTCGGCGTCCGTGCGCGAGAGGACACCCGGCAGCACGTCGGTCACGCGGCCGTGGTGACCCAGTGATCCGTCGTCGGTGGTGATGGTCAGTGACGCCGCGATGCGCTTGGCGTCAAGGACGCCGAAGAGCTTCGACTCGGTGGCGGCACCGAGGACCACGTCGACGCGGCAACCCCGCGCGCGCAGCTGGTCGGCGAGCATGAACATCGGCGCCGAGCCGTAGCCACCGGCGACGAGCACGCAGGACACCGGCTCCTTCGGCAGGGCGAACGGCCGACCGAGCGGGCCGACGATGTCGACCTGGTCGTGCCGGTGCAGCTTCGCGAGCCACTCCGTGCCCTTGCCGTGGGCGGCGAAGACGATCTCGAGCGTGCCGCCGTAGACGCCGCGGCTCTGGACCGAGTGGATCGAGAAGGCGCGCCGCAGCAGCATCGAGGTCTCCGCGCCCCCGACACCGAGAGCCACGAAGTGCCCGGGACGGGTGAGGTCGGCGATGCCGGGTGCCGTGAGGGTGAGGACGATGTAGTCGCCCGCCTTGCGGAGCCCGAGCACCTCGCCGGTGACCTGCACCGCACCTGGTCTGGCCTGCACTGCCATGATCAGCGGTTCCCGTCCTCGTCGTTGGTGCCGCTCGAGCTCGCCGACTGCGCAGCCCTCAGCGCGGTCAGGTCGGACGCCCATTCCTGCAGGGACCGTACGCCGATCTCCCCCGCGATCAACGCCTCGATGCCTTGGACGGTCGCCGCAAGGCCTTGCACGGTCGTGATGCAGGGCACACCGCGGGTGACCGCCGCAGTGCGGATCTCGTATCCGTCGAGCCGCGGTCCCACGCCGTAGGGAGTGTTGACGATGAGGTCGATCTCGCCGGCCAGGATCGCGTCGACGGTGGTCGGCTCGCCGTGTGCCCCGCGGCCGTCGTGCTGCTTGCGGAGCACGGTGGCCTTGAGCCCGTTGCGGCGCAGAACCTCCGCCGTACCCTCCGTCGCCAGGATCTCGAAGCCGAGGTCGGCCAGTCGTTTGACAGGGAACACCATCGAGCGCTTGTCCCGGTTGGCCACCGAGACGAACGCGCGCCCGCTGGTCGGCAGTCCCGAGGAGTACGCCGCGGTCTGAGACTTGGCGAAGGCGGTCCCGAACACCGAGTCGATACCCATGACCTCGCCGGTCGACTTCATCTCCGGGCCCAGCACGGTGTCGACCCCGTGGAACCGACCGAACGGGAGAACCGCCTCCTTCACCGCGATCGGCGCACCGATCGGCAGGGTCCCGCCGTCGCCCTCGGCAGGCAGCACACCGTCGAGGCGCAGCTGCGCGACGCTCACCCCCATCGTCACCAGCGCCGCGGCCTTCGCGAGCGGGACGGCAGTGGCTTTCGCCACGAACGGCACCGTGCGCGACGCGCGCGGGTTGGCCTCCAGGACATAGAGCACGTCGCCGACCAGGGCGTACTGGACGTTGATGAGCCCCCGCACGCCGACGCCGCGGGCGATCGCCTCGGTGGAGCGACGGATGCGGTCGATCTCCCCGTGGCCGAGGGTGATCGGCGGCAGAGCGCACGCGGAGTCGCCGGAGTGGATGCCGGCCTCCTCGATGTGCTCCATCACGCCGGCGAGGTAGAGCTCGTCGCCGTCGAAGAGCGCGTCGACGTCGATCTCGACCGCATCGTCGAGGAACCGGTCGACGAGCACCGGTTGCTCGGGCGTCGCCTCCGTGGCACGGGCGATGTAGTCGCGCAGCATCGCCTCGTCGTAGACGATCTCCATGCCGCGTCCACCGAGGACGTAGGACGGGCGCACGAGCACGGGATAGCCGACCCGGTCGGCGACCTCGACCGCCTCCTCGTAGCTCGTGGCGATGCCGTGCGCCGGGGCAGGCAGGTTGGCGGCGGCGAGCACGCGCCCGAACGCGCCCCGCTCCTCCGCGAGGTGGATGGCCTCCGGGCTGGTGCCCACGATCGGGACCCCGGCGTCCTTGAGCGACTGCGCGAGGCTCAGTGGGGTCTGGCCGCCGAGCTGCACGATGACACCCGCGATCGGACCGACCGAGCGCTCCGCGTCGTAGACCTCGAGCACGTCCTCGAGCGTCAGCGGCTCGAAGTACAACCGGCTCGAGGTGTCGTAGTCGGTCGAGACGGTCTCGGGGTTGCAGTTGATCATCACGGTCTCGTACCCGGCCTCGCGCAATGTGAGGCTCGCATGCACGCATGAGTAGTCGAACTCGATGCCCTGACCGATGCGGTTGGGGCCGGAGCCGAGAATGATGACCGCCGGCTTCTCGCGCGGCTCGACCTCGGTCTCCTCGTCATAGCTGGAGTAGTGGTACGGCGTCCTCGCCGCGAACTCTGCGGCGCAGGTGTCGACGGTCTTGTAGACCGGGCGCACGCCCAACGCGTGCCGCACCCCACGGACGACGCCCTCGGGGAGCCCGCGAACCGCACCGATCTGCGCGTCGCTGAAGCCGTGGCGCTTCGCGAGCCGCAGCAGCTCGGGGCTCAGCTCCTTCGCTTCACCCAGGGCGTCGCCGATCTCGTTGAGCAGGGCGATCTGATCGAGGAACCACGGGTCGATGTTGGTCGCCTCGTGCAGCTGCTCAGCGCTGGCGCCGGCCCACATCGCTTGCTGCACCTTGCGCAGTCGCCCGTCGTGCGGCACCCGCACCTCGGCGATCAGCTTCTCGACGTCGACGTCGGTCTTGCTGCCGTGCCAGGAGAAGGGGGCGTCCTTGCGCTCGATGGAGCGCAACGCCTTCTGCAGCGCCTCGGTGAAGTTGCGGCCGATGGCCATCGCCTCGCCGACGCTCTTCATCGTCGTCGTGAGGGTGGGGTCGGCCTGCGGGAACTTCTCGAAGGCGAAGCGGGGAACCTTGACCACGACGTAGTCGAGCGCGGGCTCGAAGCTCGCCGGGGTCTCGCGGGTGATGTCGTTGGGGATCTCGTCGAGGGTGTAGCCCACCGCGAGCTTGGCGGCGATCTTCGCGATCGGGAACCCGGTCGCCTTCGACGCGAGCGCTGACGAGCGCGACACCCGTGGGTTCATCTCGATGACGACCATGCGGCCGTCATCGGGGTTCACGGCGAACTGGATGTTGCAGCCACCGGTGTCGACACCGACGGCGCGGATCACCGCGATGCCCACGTCGCGCAGGTGCTGGTACTCGCGATCGGTCAGCGTGAGAGCGGGTGCGACAGTGATCGAGTCACCCGTGTGCACGCCCATCGGGTCGATGTTCTCGATCGAGCAGATGACGACGACGTTGTCGTTCTTGTCGCGCATGAGCTCGAGCTCGTACTCCTTCCATCCGATGATCGACTCCTCGAGGAGGACCTCGGTCGTGGGTGAGGCCTGCAGACCGGCACCCGCGATGCGGTGCAGGTCCTGCTCGTCGTAGGCGATGCCAGACCCGGCTCCACCCATCGTGAACGACGGGCGCACGACCACGGGGTAGCTCAGGTCGTCGACCGCAGCGAGGCAGTCGGCCATCGTGTGGCACACGAAGCTGCGCGCCGACGCCGCAGCGAGACCGGTCGCGTCGATCTCGGCGACGATCGCCTTGAACTTCTCGCGGTTCTCGCCCGCCTCGATCGCCTCCACGTTGGCGCCGATGAGCTCGACGCCGTACTTGTCCAGGACGCCGTTGGCGTGCAGCGCCATCGCGCAGTTGAGCGCCGTCTGCCCACCGAGGGTCGCGAGCAGCGCGTCGGGGCGCTCCTTGGCGATGATCATCTCGACGTACTCCGGGGTGATCGGCTCGACGTAGGTGGCGTCGGCGAACTCCGGGTCGGTCATGATCGTGGCCGGGTTGCTGTTGACCAGAACCACGCGCAGCCCTTCGGCCTTCAGCACGCGACAGGCCTGCGTGCCGGAGTAGTCGAACTCGCACGCCTGGCCGATGACGATCGGCCCGGAGCCGATCACCATCACCGAGCGAAGATCCTCACGCCTGGGCACGAGCGGCCTCCATCAGGTCGCAGAAGCGGTCGAAGAGGTAGGCCGAGTCGTGCGGCCCGGCCCCCGCCTCCGGGTGGTACTGCACGGAGAACGCCGGAACGTCGAGGCAGCGCAGTCCCTCCACGACGTCGTCGTTGAGGCAGATGTGGCTGACCTCGACACGGCCGTACGCCGTGTCGCTGATCCGGTCCGTCGGTGCGTCGACCGCGAAGCCGTGGTTCTGGGCCGTGATCTCCACCGTCCCGGTTGCGCGGTCGAGCACGGGGACGTTGATGCCGCGGTGTCCGTAGCGCAGCTTGTAGGTGCCGAAGCCGAGCGCCCGGCCGAGGACCTGGTTTCCCAAGCAGATCCCGAACAGCGGTCGACGCGCGTCGAGGGCTGCCCGCACGAGGGCGACGGCGTGGTCGGCGGTGGCCGGGTCACCCGGCCCGTTGCTCAGGAAGACTCCGTCGGCACCGACCGAGAGCATCTGCTCCGGTGTCGTGCTCGACGGGAGCACGTGCACCTCGATGCCGCGTTCGGCCATGTGCCGTGGCGTGGCGGCCTTGATGCCGAGGTCGATCGCCGCCACGGTGAATCGCTTCTCCCCCACCGCAGCCACGACATAGGCCGCGTCGGCGCTCACCTCGTCGACGAGCGCGGCGCCGATCATCTCCGGGCTCGCGCGCACGCGCTCGAGCAGCTCCTCGACGGGGCGCGACGCGGCGACGCCGCTGAAGACGCCGACGCGCATGGCGCCTCGCTCGCGCAGATGACGGGTGAGTGCACGCGTATCGATGTCGCTGATCCCCACGATGCCCTGCTCGACGAGCTCGTCGTCGAGAGACCTCTGCGAGCGCCAGTTGGATGCGATCCGCGAGGGGTCGCGCACGACGTACCCGGCGACCCAGATCCGGCGCGACTCGGCATCGTCGTCGTTGACTCCGTAGTTTCCGATGTGCGGCGCCGTCTGCACCACGACCTGGCGGTGGTAGGACGGATCGGTGAGTGTCTCCTGGTAGCCCGACATCCCGGTCGTGAACACGGCCTCACCGAAGGTCACCCCCTCGGCTCCGTAGGCGCGACCGCGGAAGACCCGACCGTCCTCGAGGACGAGCAGGGCCGGGGCGATGTCGGTCACGGCCCTCATGCGCCGACCACCGCGTGCGCGACGACCGTGCCGTCGAGCACCGTCGCGCGTCCGCGCAGGAAGGTCGCGACGACGCTCACCGGCAGCGTGCGACCGGCGTACGGCGTGTTGCGGCTCTTGCTCTGCAGCCTCGCCACCTCGACGGTGCGCTGTTGCACGGGGTCGACCAGCACGAGGTTGGCCGGCTCTCCCACAGCGACCGGACGGCCGTGGCCGGCCAGGCGACCGATCCGCGCAGGCCGGACCGACATGCGGTCGGCGACGCCGGCCCAGTTCAGCAGACCGGTCGCGACCATGGCCTCGGCTACCACACCGAGCGCCGTCTCGAGCCCGAGCATGCCCATCGACGCGGCGCTCCACTCGCAGTCCTTGTCCTCGACCGCGTGCGGTGCGTGGTCGGTCGCGACCGCGTCGATGGTGCCGTCTGCCAGTCCCGCTCTCAGCGCCTCGACGTCGGACTGCGAGCGCAGCGGCGGGTTGACCTTGTACACGGGGTCGTAGGAGCTCACCAGGGTCTCGGTGAGGAGCAGATGGTGCGGCGTCACCTCGGCAGTGACGTCGACACCGCGTGCTTTGGCCGCTCGGATGATCGCCACCGACCCGGCGGTGGAGACGTGGCAGACGTGCAGTCGTGACCCGACGTGCTCGGCGAGCAGCACGTCACGGGCGATGATGGCCTCCTCGGCCACCGCCGGCCAGCCACGGAGCCCGAGGACTCCCGAGAGTGCTGACTCGTTCATCTGCGCGTCCTCGGTCAGGCGCGGCTCCTGGGCGTGCTGGGCGACGACGCCGTCGAAGGCCTTGACGTACTCCAGCGCGCGGCGCATCAGCACTGCGTCGTGGACGCACGTGCCGTCGTCGCTGAACACCCGCACGGTCGCGGCGCTCGCCGCCATCGCACCGAGCTCGGCGAGCCGCTGTCCCTCGAGCCCGGCCGTGACCGCCCCGACCGGCTGGACGTCGACGTAGCCGGCCTCGCGGCCGAGCCGCCATACCTGCTCGACCGTGCCGGCCGTGTCGGCCACCGGGTCGGTGTTGGCCATGGCGAAGACGGCGGTGAACCCACCGGCAGCGGCGGCCCGGCTGCCCGACTCCACCGTCTCGGCGTCCTCGCGACCGGGCTCACGCAGGTGGGTGTGCAGGTCGACCAGCCCGGGGAGCAGGACCAGCCCGGACGCGTCGACCTCGACCGCGCCGTCGTCGAGGACGGCCGCTCCGGCCTCGGTGATCTCGGCGATGACACCGTCGGACAGGACGAGGTCGGCGACCCTGTCGCCGAGGATCCGGGCATTGCGGATCACGTAGGTGTGCTCGGTCATCTCTGGGCCTCCGCGCCGTCGGTCGAATCGGTGTCCCCGGTGCCGAGCTGGGCTCCACCGAGCAGCAGGTAGAGCACCGCCATCCGCACGCTCACGCCGTTGGCGACCTGCTCGACGATCACCGAGCGAGGCGCGTCCGCGACGTCAGCGGCGATCTCCATGCCTCGGTTCATCGGGCCGGGGTGCATGACGATCGCGTGGTCGGGCAACGTCGCCATGCGAGCGTTGTCGAGCCCGTAGCGACGGCTGTACTCGCGGGCACTGGGGAAGAACGAGGCGTTCATCCGCTCGCGCTGCACGCGCAGCATCATCACGGCATCGGCGTGCCGCAGGTGGGCGTCGAGGTCGTAGGACGTGGAGCACGGCCAGGTCTCGACCCCCACCGGCAGCAAGGTCGGCGGCGCGACGAGCGTCACCTCGGCGCCGAGGGTGGCGAGCAGCAGGACGTTGCTGCGCGCGACCCGGCTGTGCAGGACGTCTCCCACGATCGTGACCCGACGACCCTCGAGGTCACCCGTGCCGCCCGCGAGGTGGCGGCGCATGGTGAAGGCGTCGAGCAGGGCCTGAGTCGGGTGCTCATGGGTGCCGTCGCCGGCGTTGACGACCGAGCCACCGATCCAGCCCGAGTGGGCGAGCCGGTGCGGTGCACCGCTCGAGCCGTGCCGGATCACGACGGCGTCCGCGCCCATCGCCTCGAGGGTCAGGGCGGTGTCCTTGAGGCTCTCGCCCTTGGACACGCTCGACCCCTTGGCCGAGAAGTTGATGACGTCGGCCGAGAGTCGCTTGGCCGCGGCCTCGAAGGAGATGCGGGTGCGGGTGGAGTCCTCGAAGAACAGGTTGACCACGGTGCGACCGCGCAGCGTCGGAAGCTTCTTGACCGCTCGGTCGGTCAGTGCTGCCAGCTCGCCGGCGGTGTCGAGGACCAGGAGCGCGTCATCACGGTCGAGATCGGCCGCCGAGAGCAGGTGCCGCTTCACTGGTGCCCCCCTGTGCCGTTCGGTCCACTGATGCGTACGGCGTCCGCGCCGTCGTGCTCGCTCACGAGCACATGCACCGTCTCGGACTTGGAGGTGGGGATGTTCTTCCCGACGTAGTCGGCCCTGATCGGCAGCTCACGGTGACCGCGATCGACCAGGACGGCGAGCTGCACGGCGCGCGGGCGACCGATGTCGTTCATCGCGTCGAGGGCGGCGCGGATGGTCCGGCCGCTGAACAGGACGTCGTCGACAAGGACGACGACCTTGTCGTCGATGCCTCCCGCCGGGATCTCGGTGGGGAGCAGCGCCCGGGCCGGCGCGCGCCGAAGATCGTCGCGGAACAGGGTGATGTCGAGGGAGCCGACCGGGATCTCACGGCCCTCGATCGACCGGATCCGCTCGGCGACCCGGCGGGCGAGGAACACGCCGCGCGTCGGGATCCCGAGCAGCACGATGTCGTCGGCGCCCTTGGCGCGTTCGACGATCTCGTGGGCGACGCGCGTGAGCGCACGCGCGATCTCGGCACCGTCGAGGACGGTGCGTGTGTCGTCAGGAGTCCGGGCAGCGGACATCACTGCGACCCCCCTTCCCCGCCTCACCGGACGGACTTAAAGGATGTCGGTCTCAGCGACCCTACCCGACCGGCCGGGTGTCCGTGCGGTGAGGACTGTGACCCCGGAGGATGCAGCGAATCTCACGCTGGGCTACCGCCGTCCGTGACGCTCTGCCACAGTGCGTGCACGCAGCGCCTAGGGCAAAGGACGACATACCCGGCACTCCGACCTCGATGTGCGTCCCCCGAACAGCCGATCCCCCCGGGGAGCGAACGGAGGGTCACGCTCCGTAACATCCTGGGTGACACTGACGTTACCCACGCAGACCCCGCCACCCGCGGGGGCGCGACCACGGCCGCTTCACCTCGGACGGCCGGCACGGGAGGACCGCGACATGGCCACCGACTACGCACGGGCGCTCGGCGCCCGGCTGCGGGCGATCCGCCAGCAGCAGGGACTCTCGCTGCACGGCGTCGAGGAGAAGTCGCAGGGTCGGTGGAAGGCCGTCGTCGTCGGCTCCTATGAGCGCGGCGACCGGGCCGTCACGGTCCAGAAGCTGGCGGAGCTCGCCGACTTCTACACCGTCCCCGTGTCCGAGCTGCTCCCTGACGCATCGCCCGCGGCCGCTGCCGAGCCGCCACAACGGCTGATCATCGACCTCGAACGTCTCGGACAGGTCCCGGCGGAGAAGGCCGGGCCGCTCGCCCGCTACGCCGCCGCCATCCAGGCCCAACGCGGCGACTACAACGGGCGCGTGCTCTCGATCCGCCAGGACGACCTGCGCACCCTTGCCGTGATCTACGACGAGCCGCCGAGCCAGCTCGCCGACCAGCTCATCGCCTGGGGAGTGCTCAACCCCGAAGCCCGCCGCGCACTGGACTAGGTGCACGGACTTGTCCGTGGGTCGCGGTGCTGGAGGG
>JANMMN010000223.1:0-2684 GCA_031373405.1 Actinomycetes bacterium | reverse complement strand
GTACCTCCCCGATGCCACGATCCGTGTCGACGCCAGCGTCGTGTCGACCCGCGTCGACGGGATCGAGCAGACCGAGGGCCCCTTCCCGGCGAGCGCCCGAGGCATCACGGCCGCGTCACTCCCCGCGTCCGAGCGCGCTATGGGCACCGACAGCTCTCAGCTGTTCGCGCTGGTGCTCTGGGCGCAGCTCTTCCTCATCTGCGTGCTCGCCTTCACCTGGGCGCGCGAGCGCTGGGGCAGGTGGCAGGCGTGGACGGTCGGCCTGCCGGTCCTCATCGCGGTCGGGTGGGCCGTCTCCGGGCAGCTCACCCTGCTGCTGCCGAACCTGATCTGAGCTCGCACATGTACCCGCCCGACCCGACCCGCGACGGAGGCTCCACCGCCATGGCGCTCGACTCCAGCACCACCACCGAGCTCTACGCCGAGCTCGCGCTCATGACCTCCGGCGCGAACGATCAGGCGCGTGGAGCTGCTCCTGGCGGCACGCTCGATGCCCGCGAGATATCGGCCTGGTTCGGGTCGCACCACGCCCTGGACCGGGTGTCACTGACCATGCCGGCGGGGCACGTGACCGCCCTGATCGGCCCGTCCGGCTGTGGCAAGTCGACCTTCCTCCGGAACCTCAACCGGATGCACGAGCTGATCCCCGGCGCGAGCATGGCCGGTGAGGTCCTGCTCGACGGTGCGGACATCTATGCACCGGAACGACGACTCACCGATGCGCGGCGCGAGATCGGCATGGTCTTCCAGAAGCCCAACCCGTTCCCCGCGATGAGCATCTACGACAACGTCGTGGCCGGCCTCAAGCTCACCGGCACGAAGGCGGACAAGGACGAGAAGGACCAGATCGTCGAGTCGTGCCTGAGCAAGGCGGGGTTGTGGAAGGAGGTTCGTGACCGGCTCCGGAACCCCGGTGGCGGTCTCTCCGGTGGTCAGCAGCAGCGGCTGTGCATCGCCCGATCACTGGCGATCAAGCCAAAGGTGCTGCTGATGGATGAGCCGTGCTCCGCCCTCGACCCGAAGTCGACCCGACGCATCTAGGAGACCTTCATCGAGCTTGTGAACGACGTCACCATCGTGATCGTGACGCACAACATGCAGCAGGCGCAGCGCGTCTCGGACCAGTGCGCGTTCTTCCTCGCCGAGCTCGGCAAGCCGGGTGCGATCATCGAGCACGGCCCGACCGACCTGATGTTCTCCGACCCGCAGGACTCCCGCACCCTCGACTACGTCAACGGCCGGTTCGGCTGATCCACATCGACGGCTGCGTCGTTCTCGACGACTGACGCGTCCACGCGGCCGTCATCGGTCCCGTTGTCCGTCGCCGGCTCGTCGACATCGGTCTTCATGCCGTCCTCGCCACCTTCGTCGGCAGCATCCTGCTCGCCGCCTTCCTCGTGCGCGTCGGCGTCGCCGTCGGTGCGGCGCGTACGACGGCCGACGACCACGATCGTCGCCAGCAGGGCGAGGCCCGCCACGGCGGACAGGATCGCGAGCCAGTCGAGCATCGTGCGCGACTTGACCAGCGTCACTGTCGTCGAGGTGGGCACCACGACGAGGTAGTTCGGCGTCGCGCGATAAGGCCCTTCGGCGCCGGTGACCGTCCAGCCCGGGTACGCCGAGACCCGTACGACGACCGGGAGCCCGGTGCGAGCGACCTCGAAGGTGATGCTGTCCTGCGTCAGAGCGATCTTCGACACGCCGGCCGGGTCCTTGGGCTCGATGGGCGGCAGTGCGCTGAGGCTCGCCCGGGGCCAGGCGTCGTCGCCCGACTGCGTGATCGGCACCCGGTTGAACGTGGCGGCCTTGAAGTAGACGTTGGAGACGCTCTCCCAGTCAGCGTCCGACAAGGTCGGCTCGAACACCGCCGGAAGTGCGAGGAGGCTCGCGGCGTTGACGCCCCTGTCGACCTCCCAGACCTGCCAGGTGCCGGAGGTGGCCAGCGGCTTGAGCAGCGCCGCCCGGCCCGCATCGGCGGCGCTCTGTCCCCCGTGCGTGAGGTAGTAGCGCACGCCCATGGTCTGCAACCGCTCGGCACCCCCGTCGGCCAGGTTGTAGCCGTAGGACGGACGGTCGGGCAGCAGGGCCTCGACAGTCGTGGACACCAAGCTCTTGGTGGCCTGCATGGTCGGGGCGGTCATGCTCGAGTCGACGAGGACGCCGTCCGCGGCCACGACGCAGCCGTCCGTCCAGATCGCCGACTGCCAGAACACCTGGGCGTCTCCGAAGATCACCCCGCCGTCGATCTCGGGGTCGCCGTTGTCCCACATGAGCGTGCCGCAGCCGCGCTTCGCGCCCACGTCCCGGAGCAGCTGCTGCACGCCGGTGAGTGCGGCGTAGTCCGACCGGGCGTTGAACCCGCCCAAGGTGGAGCGCACGCCGGCGGACTGGCTCGTCACGGTCGTCTCGATGCCGAACAGCCCGCCCTTGCCCTCCTTCGCGACGGTGGCGGGTGTAGTGACTCCCCACCAGCCCCACGTGGTGCCGACGACCACGGCGGCCAGAAGGAGCCAGATGAGCGGGGCGACCAGCGGGTCGAGGTCCCTGCCGCGGTCGGTTCGCACCCGCGCCACGACCGCGTTGAGGACCCAGCCGAAACCGACGGCGGCCAGCGTCCAGCGCCCGAGCTCCCAGAACGGCAGCACCCGGATGCTGTAGAACGGACCGCCGTTGGTGAGCCGGAC
>JANMMN010000106.1:0-3294 GCA_031373405.1 Actinomycetes bacterium | reverse complement strand
CTGTTGAGCAGCACCTGCGCGCCGCGCACGGCGAGGCCGCGCGGCGTCTCGTTGATGACTCCGTCCATGCAGGAGTACATGCCGAAGCGTGCGACCGGAGTCGTCACGACCGGGCCGTTGCCGATCGCGTCGTCGAGGTGCAACCGCTCCGAGCCCATCAGCACCTGCTTGTCGCTCGTCGCGACCAGCTCTCCCTGCGGCGAGAAGAGCAGGTTCGTGCCCGTCGTGCGTCCGTCCTCCTGCGCCACGACAACGTTGGCCATCAGCCAGATGCCTTGCTGCGCAGCCGAATCAGCCAGTGCCTTGGCATAGGGGCCATCGAGACGCACAGCCATGGCTCGCGCGTGCGCGCGGTCGGTGTACCACGACACGTGGTTGCCGAACTCCGGCAGGACGACGACCTGAGCACCCTCGGCCGCAGCGGCGTCGATGAAGCGCAAGGCGGTCGCGAGGTTGGCGTCGACGTCGGTGCCGACGCCGTACTGCGCCGCGGCGACACGGAGGTGACCCTCGGCGGGACGCAGACCGTCCACGGAGCGGACGACGGTGATGCTCATGGCAGGTGCCCCTAGGAGATGGAAGTCAGACGGACGTGCCGGTCGGGAACCCGCCGGCCTTGCTCACGAGTGCGGGGGTGGGACGGCCGAGCTGCTCGCCGAGCCACTCGGACGCGGCGATCAGCGCGTCAAGGTCGACGCCGGTGCGGACGCCGCTGCGCTCGAGCAGATAGACGAGGTCTTCCGTCGCGATGTTCCCGGTGGCCTTCGGCGCGAAGGGGCACCCACCGATGCCACCGAGGCTGGAGTCGAGGACGCGCACGCCCTCCTCGTAGGCCGCGAGGGCGTTGGCATAGCCGGTGTTGCGCGTGTTGTGGAAGTGCGCGCGCAGTCGCACGTCGCCGCTGACCGCCCGGACCCGGTGTACGCGGTCGCGCACGTCGGACGGCACGCCGACCCCGATCGTGTCGGCGATGGCGATCTCGACGACGCCGGTGGAGGCGAGCCGCTCGGCGAGCGCGACGACGCGGTCAGTCGCCACCTCGCCCTCGTACGGGCAGCCGAAGGCAGCCGAGATCGTGACGGTCGGGGTGATCCCGGCAGCGATGGCGGCGGGCGCCACCTGCTCCACGGTGCGGACGGCGTCCTCGGTGGTCATGCCCTGGTTGCGCCGGCTGAAGGTGTCGCTCGCGACGACGACGAGGTTGACCTCGTCGACGCGGGTCAGCGTCGCCCGCTCGAAGCCGCGCGCATTGAGGACGAGCCCGATGAACGAGCTCGCGTCGCGGTCGACGTCGGCGGCCAGGCCCTCGAGCACGGCCTCGGCGTCGGCCATGCGCGGCACCCGATCCGGGTGGACGAAGCTCGCGACCTCTTGGCGGCGCAGCCCGGCGTCGACGGTGCGGCGCACGAGGCCGAGCTTCTGCGACGTGGACAGGATCGCCGGGTCGTTCTGCAGGCCGTCACGGGCGGACACCTCGACGATGACGACGTCGGGCTCGCTCACGGATCCTCCTGCGGTCTCGCTGCGGCCACGGGCGGCTCGCCGGCTGCGACCAGCGTGCTCCTCACCGCGCGGCTCCGGAGCACCGGGCCGGGCGGTGGAACCACGCGTGCGTCTAGTGGAACACTGTTCCACAACACTACACTGAGCCGAGCTGTTCCCGGGAGCGGAACTGGCCAGCGGGAGAGGTGCGCAGGTGACCCGAGCGGTCGACGATCTCGACTCCGACTACGTCTCCGCCGGATTCGGCGGCTCGCTGGGCTGGGGCAGCACACCGGCCGTGGTCGTCGTCGACGTCTGCATGGCCTACCTCGACCCCGCCTCTCCCCTGTACGCCGGCGTCGAGGACGCACGCGACGCGGTCGGCGAGCTCGTCGCCGCGGCCCGGGCCGCCGGCGTACCCGTGATCTGGACCCGGGTCGAGTTCGTGCCCGGCGGCGCGGACGGCGGAGTGTTCTACCGCAAGGTCGCGAGCCTGGCGGTGTTCCAGGCCGGAGCGAGCGGGCTCGGGGAGTTCCCCGACGGGATCGCTCCGCTCTCGGGCGAGCGGGTCTACACCAAGCAGTACCCGTCGGCCTTCTTCGGCACGGACCTCGCCGCCGACCTCGCCGCCGACGGCATCGACACCGTGGTGCTCTGCGGCTTCACCACCTCAGGCTGCGTGCGTGCGTCGTGCGTCGATGCGATGTCGCACGGCTTCATCCCTGTCGTCGTCCCCGAGGCGTGCGGTGACCGCGAGGCGCGACCGCACGACCAGGCGATCTTCGACATGGGTCACAAGTACGGCGAGATCGTCGCGCTGGCCGACACGGTCGAGCACTTCACCCGCCTGCACTGATCGGCCCTGACCTGCTCGGCCCTGCCCTGCTCGACCCTGCTCTGGCGGCCCGCCCGCGCAGCCTGTCCCACGACTCCGAAGAGGAGACCTCGGTGCTCACCCACGTCGTCGCGATGACCTTCCTCGACAAGGCCAACCGTGAGGAGGCCAAGACCCGCCTCGAGGCGCTGCCCGACCAGATCGAGGCGATCACCTCCATGACGGTGGGGCTCGACGTCGTCGGCGACCCGATGGGCGCGGACCTCGTCCTCATCACGACCCACGCCGACATCGCCACGCTCAAGGCCTACCAGGCCCACCCCGTGCACCAGGAGTTCGGCGGCTGGCTGCGCCCCTTGCTCGCCTCGCGCGTCGTGGTCGACTACGAGAGCTGAGCCACCACGTCGCGCCCGTGGTGGGTGTAGCGGGTAAGCGGTTCGGCTGTTCGCTCGAGGTTCCAACGGCTCCGGACGATTCGCCGCGTCCAGTGCGTCAGGTGAGCGTGCATCGTTCACGCAGCGTTGGAACTCCGGGGCCAGTCAGCTCCTCGCAGTACGTGCCGCGGCCGGCCATGGCCATGGTCAGCGCGAGGGTGGTCCCGGTCACGAGTGAGCCTGAGCCGGTCGCGAATGGGCCATCGCTCGCTTCCAGGCGAAGGCCCTCGGCCGCACTCCGGCTGGGAACGGTGAAGTTTCGACTGGCGTAGAAGTGGGCGACCTTGGTGACGGCCTCGAGCGCTGGCGGGCGGTGCAGGCCGAGGGGGCGGCGCACGTCCTCGGCGTGCACGATCACCTCACCGAGCCACGCCGCGGTGTGACCTGACGCCGCGGTTGTGCTCGTGACGGTGCGTCGAAACCGGTCGAGGGTCTCTGCCGTCGTAGCTCCGCGGTGCTCCTCGAGGCGGCGCTCGTTGTGGACGTCGAAGTCGAACCGCGCGCCCAGGACGCTGGTGAGCCAGCGCAGGCGGCCGATGCTGG
>JANMMN010000198.1:0-1990 GCA_031373405.1 Actinomycetes bacterium | reverse complement strand
ACCCGCACGAACGGCGTGCCCACGACGTTGGCCGGGAGCCCGAGGGTGAAAGCCTCTCCCCCTACGCCGATGACCTGGTTGACCAGGGCGCCGGTGGAGTTGACCTGGACACGCAGCGACCCGGCGAACGAGACCCCCGGGATCGTGAGACTCACTGAGCCGGACACATCGGCAGCGATGCCGGTGGCCGAGACGAGCAGGAGGCCCGTGCCGTTGCTGACGGTCAGCACGGGGGTGGCACCGACTTTCACGGCCAGGAGCAGGTGCGTCACGGCTGCGACGGTGACGACGCTGCCGTCCTCGGCCGTGCCCCGCTCGAACGCGAGGTCGGCGGCGAGTGTCTGACCGCCGATGACGAGCGAGGCACCGACGACCTCGACCCGCAGGTACGGACCGGCCGGCAGGTCACCGACGGCCGCTGCTCCCGTGTTGACCGCTACCGAGATCGTCCCGAGTGTGAGACCGGTGATCGTCGTGGTGGCAGTCGCCGAGAGCCGACCGGCCAGCCCCGCGGCGGACAGTGTCAGCTCGCCGGTCACGCCGCTCAGCACCAGCAGCCCGGACCCGAGGTTGAGCCCACCGCCGCCGATGCTCACGTGCGTCGTGGTGGCACCGGCCACGGTGACGCGCTCGACGTCGAGGGTGCCGACGGTGAACAGCTGACCAGCGACGGTGAGGCTGATGGCGTCTCCGTGCAGCCGCAGGTAGGGGCCGGCGGCCAGGTGGAGCGCGGTGCCGCCGATGGTGACGTCGTGGGTCGCCGTAGTCGTGTTCACGCCGACGAGCACGGTGCCGGTGGTCAGCGAGACACCCGGGACGGTGATCGCGACCGTGCCCTTGATGCCGCCGTACGCACCTGCGGCACCGAAGGTCCAGGTGCCGACTCCGCCGGTCACGGACGCGATGGTGGTGGCTCCGTCGCGCAGCTCGAGCGCGAGCTTGGCGATCGTGACGGTGAGGCCGTCTGCCGTGCGCTCGAACGACAGGTCGCCCGACATCGACTGCCCGAGCAGGCCGATCTGGAGCCCGACGCCACGGATCGAGACGTACGGCGTGCTTCCCGTGGCCCTCTCGTCCGTGCCGAACTCCAGGACGACGTCGCCCGTGCCGTCACCGAATGGGACGCTCGTGGTCAGGGCTGCGTTCGTCTGGTTGACGCGAGCGCGGATCTGCCCGCTCAGCGTGACTCCGGCGAACCCGACGAGCTCGACGAGGCCCTGCACGTCGAGGGCGTACTCGCCGGAGCCGTTCTCGGTGAACCCGACGGTGGCACCGGTGATGAGAAGCCCGCGGGCGAGCGGGTTGCGCACGCCCGCGCTGATGAACGCGGGACCGTCACCGACGAAGACCGTGAGGTTGCGGCCGGCGAAGGTGGTGGCCGACGCGGAGATGTCGCCCTGGATCGTGACGACGTCGGCGACGGTGAGGGTGAGACCGGTGAGCACGACGTCGAAGACGCTGGCGCCCGAGTCGTAGACGACCGGGATGTCCTGCCCGCCCACGGACGCGATCTCGTCGACGGGGCCGCCGGTCGTGTTGACCCGCAGCAGCACGCTCGCGCCTGCGGAGAACCCGGGCAGGCCAGCGACCGCGTCACCGGAGACGAAGCCCGCCACACCTGCGCCGGCGATCACCAGAACGCCGGTCGCGTTGGTGATGCTGCCGCCGCCAGCTGTGATCAAGGCGGAGCCCCCGGACAGCGCCAGGACCGTGACCGCAGGGGCACCCGGCTGCTGCGAGCGCTGGAAGGAGAACCGGCCGGACACGCTGCCGGACGTGCCCACCGTCAGCGTCACCGGAGCGGCGTACCCCACCTCGACCCGCAGGTAGGGCCCGGCGGGCAGCAGGACCGTCGGCGACGTCAGCGAGACCGGCGTGGGGCGGGTGTTGACGTCGACCCGCACGCTGGTGCTCGACAGGGTCACGGCGGAGGGGAGCGTGAAGACGGCCGTCGCGGTGAACGACCCGGCGACGCCGTCGGGAGCGATGA
>JANMMN010000192.1:0-26181 GCA_031373405.1 Actinomycetes bacterium | reverse complement strand
CGAGCGCGGTGATCGTGGCCGTGCGCGGGACGTCGTGCAGCAGTGCGATCTCGCCGAAGCCGTCCGCCGCACCGAGGCTGTGCTCGCGCAGGGCTCCGTCGACCGTGACGGCGAGCCGACCCGACTCCACGACGTAGAAGGCGTCACCCACGTCACCCTGGCGGATGACGAGGTCGCCCTGCCCCGCGTCGATCCAGGTGCAGTTGCGGGCAAGACGCTGAAGCGGAGGTGGCGCGAGACCGGCGAGGAACGGCACCTCGCGCAAGCGGCGTACGACGTTGGGCCGGAACGAGGCGACCCGGTCGAACCGGGCGATCAACGGGCGGGCCAGCAGTGCCACCACGATCAACCCCACACCGAGCGGCACGAACCCCGACGCCGCACCGGACCAGGCGATGAGCAACGGCGCGAGGGCCGCACCCACCGCGAGCCCGATGAGCATGACCGCCTCCTGGACGCCGAAGACCCGCGCGAGGAGCCGGTCGTCGGTGCCGCGCTGCAGCAGCGTTCGCGCCGCGACACCTGCGACAGCCTGGCCGAAACCGCAGACCGCGACGAGCAGCGCGGCGGCCGGGAGGTTGGCGGACACGGCCATCGCCACGAGCGGAAGACCAGCCCCGACCAGCGACCACACCACCGGCGGTTCGAGTCGCGTGCGCAACGCCAGTCCGGCCGCCACGGCGGCTCCGGCCAGGCCGCCGAGCCCATAGGCGGAGAGCAGCAGACCCGCGGCCGACTCACCCGCACCCAGCACGACATCGGAGAAGGAGAGCACCAGGATCTCCAGCGCGCCCACGACCAGGAACGAGGTGCCGAGCAGAAGGAGGAGGGCGAGGACACCGCGATCGCGGCCGACCTCGCGCAGCCCCGCCACGGCCTCGAGCAGTCGACTTTGCTGCTCGCGCCGCTGGGCCACCGGGACCCGTAGCCGGATCACCAGTGCGGCGGCCAGGAGCATGACGGCGCTGCAGAAGGCCAGGGTGGCGGACGCTCCCGCCGACTCGGACACCACGCCGGCCAGCACCGGGCCGACGAAGACCCCGACGCCCTCGAGGACTCCCGAGGCCGAGTTGGCACGGACGAGCTGCCCGGGCGTCCGCACGAGCTGCGGGAGCACCGCGAAGTGCACCGGTCGCGCGACCGAGACGGTCAGGGTGGCCATGGTCGAGGCGGCGACCACCGCGACGACCGGCGCACCGTTCCACAGCAGCACGGCCGTGAGCCCGAGGAACGCCGCCTCGACGAGGTACGACACGACAAGTGCCGTGCCTCGGGGGAACCGGTCGCCGAGCGAACCCAGCGCCGGGGCGAGCAGGGCCGCCGGCACGAGCTGCACGACCCCCACGATGGCCGCCAGCTGGGCCCCGCCGAGGTCGTAGGCCACCAGGAGGACCGCGATCCACGCGGCGTACTCGACGACGGCGAACACGGCGAACGCGCACAGCACGCGTGGCAGCCGACCACCCCGGACGAGGTCGTGGAGCACGGACACCACCGGGCGCTCGGATCGAGGTACGCGTCGTCGGGACGGTGTCGCGACGGTGTCGTCGGGTCACGCCATCTCGACCAGGTCGTCGCCACCGTACCCAGCATCGCGCCCGTGACACGGCGAGTTCGCCGGATGCCCCGGCGGCGGAGAGGATGGGGAGGTGACCGATCAGGACTGGCGAGCGCTCGCCTCCGGGATCGGGCTGGTCGCGACGGACCTCGACGGCACCCTGCTCCGTCCCGACGCCACGGTGTCTCCCTTCACCGTGTCGACCCTGGCCCGCGCGCGCGCCGCGGGACTCCCGGTGGTCTTCGTGACCGGGCGACCGCCGCGCTGGATCCCGCCCATCGCCCGGGCCACCGGCCACGCCGGCGTCGGGATCGGGGCCAACGGGGGAGTAGTCGTCGACCTCGTGAGCGGCGACGTGCTCGACTCGCACCCCATCCCTCACGGCGTCCTCGACGAGGTGGTCGCGACCCTGCGCGCCGAGGTTCCCGGGATCGGGTTCGCGGTCGAGTGGGTCGCCGCCACGCGCGACGAGGGGACCGGGACCTGCTTCGCGTACGAGTCGACCTTCCGCGCCCGGTTCCCGATCGACCTGCCCGCAACCCCGGGGGACGTGCGCGGCTTCAGTCGTGGCCACCGCGTGGTGAAGCTGCTCGCCCGGGTCGAGGACTCCGGCCATGACGCCGACGGCTTCCTCGACCTCGCGGTCTCCCACGTCGCCCACCTCGTGACGGCGACGCACTCGAACTCCGACGACGTGCTGCTCGAGATGAGCGCGTACGGCGTCAGCAAAGGGTCGACCCTCGCGGCGCTCGCCACGTCGCTCGGAGTGGGACGAGGGGCGGTGGCGGCGATGGGAGACATGCCCAACGACGTCCCCATGCTCGAGTGGGCGGGTGTGGGCCTGGGCGTCGCGAGCGCCCACGCGGCCGTGCGCACCGCGGCCGACGCCGTGCTGCCCGATCCTGACCACGACGGGGTCGCCCTGTTCGTGGAAGCCGTGCTCGACGCTCGCGGCTGAGCCCGGGCGCCTACCGTCACCGGCTGAGTGACGCTGTGACGCCGGTCACCCGAGATCGGTGACCTCACTCACAGAACGGCGGGGTCCGTCCCTTTTTCGGACGTCCGCGAGAGTCCCCGTGGACCGCCTGCCTACCGTTCATGTCGTCGCTCGCCACCCGTACGGGTCCACCGTGCACGGGCGACGCGCTCAATCGCCCGGCCTCGCGCCGGGCGAGCCGGGGAACCACTCTCACGGGGCGAATCTCTGCCGGACCTCGGTCCGGCGGCGTAGGGCACCTCTTAGCCCGAGCCCGTCAGCTAACCCGGTCGGCGTGGAGAGGAGCTCTTTCGTGCTGTCCCCAACTCGTCGCCGGGTCGTGCCCGCGTCGATCCTGATCGCCGGGGCTCTCGCCGCCGGTGTCCTCAGCACCACCGTCCCCGCTGCGGCGGCGCCTGTGGCCATCACCTCGGTGGCCCCCGCCGTGGTCGCCCCGCGCATCGTGGTGGCGACAACCGTCACCGCCCTGACCCCGGCCCAGCTCGCCGCCAGGAAGGCCGCCATCCAGGCCGCCGCGGTCGCCAAGATCCGCGTCAAGGCCGTGGCGATCGCCCGAGCACAGGTCGGAGACCGCTACGTCGCCGGTCGCTCGGGGCCGAACAAGTTCGACTGCTCGGGCCTGGCCCTCTACGTCGTGAAGAACGCGACCGGCCGCACCCTGCCGCACTACTCCAAGGCGCAGTTCCGGGCCACCAAGCGCGTCGCCAAGAAGGACCTCAAGCCTGGCGACCTGGTGTTCTTCTTCAAGCGCGGTGCCCACCACGTCGGCGTCTACATCGGCAACGGCAAGATGGTCGGTGCCACCAACCCGCGCAGCGGCGTCAAGATCGACAACGTGTTCAGCGGTTGGTACGGCTCGCGCTACAGCGGAGCCGGCCGCCTCGTCTGAGTCGACCTCCGTCCGTGCGGTGCCCGGCCCCCTGGGGGGCCGGGCATTCGTGCGTGCTGGGTCACATCTCGCGTCAGAAGTACCCCCTAGGGGTATGCTGAGAATTCGACCGCTGACACCGGGAGGGTGCATGAGCCACGGATACGCCGCCGACAAGAACCTCGTGCTCGCCCGGCTGCGGCGGGTCGAGGGCCAGGTGCGTGGCATCGCCCGCATGGTCGACGAGGACACCTACTGCATCGACGTCCTCACCCAGGTCTCCGCCGCGACCCGTGCGCTCGAGAACGTCGCGCTCCTGCTGCTCGAGGACCACCTCGACCACTGCGTGCGCGACGCCGCCCGCCGCGGGGGGCCCGAGGCGGACGCGAAGCTCGCCGAGGCCTCCGCGGCCATCGCCAGGCTCGTCCGCTCCTGATCCGGCCCACTCCGAACCAGCGCACCCGTCCGAGAGGAACTGCCATGAGCACCACCGTGTGGAGCGTGCAGGGGATGACCTGCGCCCACTGCGTCACCGCCGTCACCGACGAGGTCGCAGCCATCCCCGGCGTGTCCGGCGTCGAGGTCGACCTTGCCTCCGGCCAGGTCACCGTGACGGCCGCGAGCGACCCGGACCCGGCTGCGATCGCCGCCGCCGTCGACGAGGCCGGCTACACCCTCGTCTCCGACTAGCACCGCCGTCCGACCCGTCCGACCTGTCCGAGCGCCGGCACGAGCCAGCGAAGGGCAGCACCGATGAGCACCCCGACGACCACGACACCCGTCGACCTCGCGGTCACCGGGATGACGTGTGCGTCGTGCGCCGCCCGGATCGAGTAGAAGCTCAACAAGGTCCCTGGCGTCGTCGCGACCGTCAGCTACGCGACCGAGACCGCGCACGTCGAGCACCCGGCCTCGCGATGGCGCCCTCCAGTGTGAGCGTCGTCGCCAACGGCCTCCTGATCCGCCGAATCCACTGAGCAGCCGCGCGTCGCGCTGCCGCACGCGCGACACTGGAGCTGGCGCGGAGAAGGAGGATGACGGCGATGCGCGACGGCGAGGATCGGGCAGCCACCTCCACCACGCACGTCGGCGACTGGTCGATCGTGCGGGTGACGGGCGCGCTGGACGCCGAGACCCTGACAGCCGTCACCGCGCACCTCGCTCCCCTCCTCACCTCGGGTGCGCGGGTCGCCCTCGACGTGCACGGCGGCGGGGGCGGCGGCGATCCGACCCTGATCGCGAAGCTCGTCCGACGCGCCGACGAGGCACGCGCGCACCTCGTCCTGATCGAGTCCGACGACGAGGTGCGCGAGTCGTGGCGTGCCGCGGGCCTGACCCGGGTCCACGAGTCGCTGGACGAGGCGCTGCGCGACACCGCGGCCGCGGCGCGCGACCACCCGGGCGACACGCCGCTCCTCCCCGCCGCGGGCGACAGCCAGCTCGTCGCCACCGAGGACCTCACCGGAAGGCCGACGGCCTGGTGAGCGTCGAGCCCGACGATGTCGCCGCGGTCTGGGACGCCGAGGCCCTGGTCTTCGATGCCGAGGCGCACCACTCGCTCGCCGATCCGGTGATGCGCGCCGCCTGGTGGGACGGCCTCGCCCCGCTGCTGCCTCCCCCGCCGGCCAGCATCGCCGACCTCGGGTGCGGCACGGGCACGCTCGCCGTCCTGCTCGCCGAGCACGGGTACGACATCGTCGGGCTCGACCTCTCGCCGCGCATGATCGGGCTCGCCCGAGCCAAGGCCGAACGGCACCACGTCGCGGTGCGGTTCGAGATCGGCGACGCCGCGGACCCGCGGATCCCGGCCGTCGACGTGATCCTGACGCGGCACGTGCTGTGGGCTCTTCCGGAGCCGGCCAGGGCGCTCGAGCGATGGGCGGCGCTGCTGGCGCCGGGCGGGCGCCTGGTCCTGGTGGAGGGACTGTGGTCCACCGGCGCGGGGCTCGAGTCGGACCACGTGCGCGGCCTCGTTCCCCTGAGCCTCCCGGACGTCGTGGTCCACGAGCTCTCCGACCCCGCGCTGTGGGGCCACAAGCTCGTCGACTCCCGCTACGTCCTGGTCGCTCGGTCCTAGACCCGCCGTGCCACGATCTTCCTCGTGCTGCATCGGTTCACGACGGGCGAGGCTCCCGACGGTCGGCTCGCGGAGATCCGGGCACTGGTCGAGTGTGCCTTCGACGGTCACTTCGACGCGTACGACTGGGAGCACGCGCTCGGCGGTGACCACGTCGTCGACGTCGTGGAGGGCGTGGTCGTCGCGCACGGAAGCGTCGTACGCCGTCGTCTCCGCGTTGCTGACTGCTGGTACGAGGCCGGATACGTCGAGGCCGTCGCCACCGACCCCTCGTACCAAGGACGTGGGCACGGCACCCGGGTCATGTCGGCCATCACCGAGCTCGTCCATGCCGGCTGCGAACTCGGCTCCCTCTCGACCGGGAGCCCGGGGTTCTACCGTCGACTCGGCTGGGAGTCCTGGACAGGTCCGTCGTACGTGCTCGACGGCGATGTGGCACGTCGCACCACCGCCGAGGACGCCGGGATCCTGGTGCTGCGCACCGCGGCGAGCAGCACGCTCGACCACACCGCGCCGATCACGTGCGAGGCACGCCCCGGCGACGACTGGTGACCCTGCTGACAAGTCGGTTGTCACTGCCTCGCGGCCCTCTGGCACCGGCAGCCACTGACAGGTGGGTTGTCAGTGGCTCCGCGTTGGCGAGCCTGGCTAGTTGCCTCGGACCGAGCGCAGCCAGGCCTCGGCGCCGGCGAACTCGCCGTCGGTCACGCCCGGGCGCAGCAGCGGTGCCTTGCCGTCGTGGCGCGGGTAGGAGCCGAGGAAGCGCACGTGCGCGCAGACCCGGTGCAGCCCGGCGAGCGCCTCACCCACGCGAGCATCGGCGATGTGACCCTCGCAGTCGATCGAGAAGTAGTAGTCGCCGAGCGCCTTGCGCGTGGGACGCGACTCGATCCGGGTGAGGTTGACCCCGCGCACGGAGAGCTCGGTGAGGATCTCGAGCAGCGCTCCGGGGTGGTCCTCGCGCATGAACAGCGTGAGCGTGGTCTTGTCCGCACCCGTCGGCTCCGGCAGCGTGCCCGGCAGGGCGACGAGCACGAAGCGGGTCCACGCCTCGTCGTTGTCCCCGATCTCGTCGGCGAGGATCTCGAGGTCGTAGACGTCCGCAGCGAGGCGCGGCGCGATGGCCGCTTCGTACGCCGGCGGCTCCTCGAGCAGAGCGGCCGCGGCACCGGCAGTCGAGCCGGCCGGTATCAGTACGGCGTCGGGGAGGTTCGCCCGCAGCCACCCGCGGCACTGCGCCGAGGCGTGCGGGTGCGTGGCCACCCGGCGTACGTCGGCCAGCGTGGCGCCGCGACGTCCGAGCAGGGTGAAACGCACCGGGATCGCCTGCTCGTCGACGATGACGAGCGGCTCACCCGTGGCGAGCTCGTCGAGGGTCGAGGTCACCGATCCCTCGACGGAGTTCTCGATCGGGACAAGGGCATGGGACACCTCGCCGCTGCGCACGGCGTCGAGCGCGACGGTGACCGTCGCGCAGGGCACCAGATCCGCACCCGAGCTCTCCGGCATCTGCAGGAGCGCGGCCTCGGCGAAGGTGCCGCGCGGACCGAGATAGGCGATCGAGGTCATGAGTGCACGCCCTTGAGGGCGAAGCTCACGGCCTGTTCCTCCTCGGGAGAGAGCGTCGCTTCACTCGTCCCCTGCTTGACGCCCTTGATGTAGGAGCGGGTCTCGGACCGGCCGTGGATCGAGGTGAGCACCAGTCCGTCGCCGCCGTCGTCGAGCATCGCGGCGGAGAAGGAGAGTCGTCCGCCCATGTCGCCGAAAGCGTCGTAGCGCACGACGCTCACGTGGCGGATCGCGTCCGAGAGCTCGGTCCGGGTGCGGGCGAGCAGTGCCGAGAGGTCGTCGACCTCGAGGCGGAGGGCCGCGACCTGCTCGGTCTTGCGTGCCACCGCCGACACGAACGACTCACCGTCGTCGCCCACGGCGAGCAAGGCCGTGTCGCGCGTGAGCCGCCGCAGGCGCACCCAGGAGACGACGCCGAGCATCACGGCTAGCAGCGCCACGGTGAGTGCGGCGATGACGAGGGCGTCGCGAACGGTGGGGTCGAGGGACACGCGGCCAGGGTATCGGCCCGTAGGCTCTCACCCGTGCGCGTACCTCCCGCCCCGGACGCCCGGTGACCACACCGCTGCCCGTCTCGATCCTGTGCTTCCTCCTCGGGCTCGCGATCGTCCTCGCAGTCGGGTCCTCGATCCTGCGGACGCTCGTCGTGCCCCGCGGCGTCCGCAGCAAGCTCTCAGCGTTCGTCCTGCGGGCCACGCTGGCGTGCTTCCGCGCCGTCGCGCACCGCACCTCGTCGTACGAAGCGCGCGACGCGGTCCTGGCCTATGCCGCTCCGACGTCACTGATCGTCAGCCTTTTCACCTGGCTGTCCCTGCTCTTCCTGGGCTTCGCCTGCATGCTCTTCTCCTTCTCTCCGCTCGACTGGTCGCAGTCGTTCCGCGAGGCCGGCTCGAGCCTGTTCACCCTCGGCTTCGCGAGCACGGATCGCGGCCAGCTCACCTTCATCGACTTCATGGCGGCCGCCACCGGGCCGGTGGTGGTCGGTCTGCTCGTCGGTTACCTGCCCAGCCTGTACGCCTCCTACAACAGGCGCGAGGTCGACGTGGCGCTGCTGCACGCACGCGGCGGAGAGCCCAACTGGGGTCCGGAGATCCTGCTGCGGCACGCGATCATCAACTCCTCCGACGAGCTCACGACCCTGTGGCGCTCCTGGGAGCGCTGGGCCGCGGACGTCGCGGAGAGCCACACCAACTACCCCGTGCTCATCCACGTCCGGTCGGCGCAGCCGCTGCGCAGCTGGCTCGTCGCGCTCGTCGCGGTGATGGACGCGGCCGCCTTCTCGATGTCGGTCAACCCGGCGGTGCCGCAGGGACCCGCGCGCGTCGCGCTGCGGCAGGGGTTCGTGACCGTCCGCGACATCGCCCGGGCCGAGGGCATCGTCGTCGACGACGACCCGGACCCCGATGCGGCGATCACGCTCACGTTCGAGGAGTTCCAGGACGCGTACGACGCGCTCGCGGGAGTCGGCTACGCGATGGGCCGCTCGGCGCAGGAGGCGTGGCCCCACTTCCGGGGCTGGCGGGTCAACTACGAGTACGCCGCCTACGCCCTGGCCTCGCGGATCGACGCGGTGCCGGCCGCCTGGAGCGGTCCGCGCACCCCACCGCTGCCCACGATCATGCCGGAGCGTCCGCAGAACCGGATGCCCGGCGGGCGCACCGGTCGACCCGTCGTGGGTGAGTGAGAGGCGTGGACCTCGGCGTCGACGTCGGCGTCCTGCTCGCGACGTTCGTGATCATCTTCCCCGCCGAGCTGCCCGACAAGTCGTTCATCGCCACGCTGGTGCTGGCCACGCGCTACAAGCGGCTCTGGGTGTGGCTCGGTGCCTCGGCCGCGTTCGGCGTCCAGGTGGCCATCGCTGTCGCGGCCGGCCAGCTGCTGTCGTTGTTGCCACGGGAGCTCGTGCTCGGTGCGACCGCGGCGCTGTTCGCGACCGGCTCGGTGCTCCTGATCCGGGGCGGGCTGCGCGCCCGGGACGAGGCGGCCGCCGAGCAGGCGCAGGAGGCACAGGGGGTCGCAGCCAGGGCCACCCTGGGCGTCCACGGCGTGCGGGCCTTCGCCACGACCTTCGCCGTCATCTTCACTGCGGAGTGGGGCGACCTGACCCAGCTGGTCACCGCGGGTCAGGCGGCCCGCACCGGTGAGGGGCTCTCGGTGTTCCTCGGGGCGTGGGCGGCGCTGGTCGTCGTGGCCGGTATCGGGGTGCTCGCCGGCGGCTGGTTGCAGAGCCGGGTGCCGCTCTGGCGGATCCGGCTGGTCTCCGGTGCCCTGCTCGGCGTCCTCGCCGCGGTCACCCTCGTCGAGCTCGTCGCCGCGCGAGGATGACCGGACGCCACCGACGGGGGATGCAGCGGCGTCCGATCACTTCCGACGGTAGGCGGTGCTGCGCCCCCCAACAACCCGGGACGGGTGAGAATCAGCGGTCTTTAGGAAACCTTTGAGCAAGCGGCTGCACGTGCTCCGTGTGCACCCGTTTACGCCGCGTTTCACGCTCGTTGCATCGCCGTTCGCACCTAGCGCAGGGTGACCTGTCGGTTCGTGAGCCCGGCTCGGGCGCGGCGCTCCGGCTCGCTCAGCGGGTCCGTCTCGGCGAGGGCCGACTCGAGCCGCGTAGCGAACGCCTGTGCGGGCTCCTCGGTGGCGTCGGCCTCCGTGCCGGGCACGAGATCCCACACCGGGACGAGCAGCCCGTGGGCCCGGAAGGTGCCGATGAGCCGGGTGTCCGCGCCGAGGGCGTCCTCGCCCCGGGCGTGCAGCCGGGCGAGCGCGTCGAGCAACGGCTCCTCGTCGTAGGGCATCACCCAGCGCAGGTGCTCCTTGGAACCGATCCGGCACCAGTAGGCCGCCTCGACCCCGGTGAGCCGGGCCGTGGGTACGACACCGGCGTTGGCCCGCTCGAGGGAGACGGCCACGTCCGGTGTCGGCGTGCCGGTGCCCTCGATCCAGAAGTCGAAGCCCTGGTGCACGGTGACCTCGACGGCTGCGTCGGCGACGAGCACGTCCTGCAGACGCGGGCCGCCGGCGGCACGGTTCGTCGGCACGGGCGAGCCCGGTTCCGCGGCGACCGCGCGCAGCAGCGCATCGGCGAGGTCGCGGCTCGGGTCGCCGCTGCTCGCCGCGGTCTGCAACCCGAGGTAGACGGCGCCGTCGAGTCGCACCAGCGCCGGCCAGGCGAGGGGGAGCACCGTCGCGAGGGTCACGGTGCGGCCCTCGAGCGGAGCGGCGTACTCGGGGGCCAGGGTCAGCGTGGCCGTGGCCGACGGGACGATCTCGCGCAGCGCCACCCAGTCGGTCTCCTGGGCCAGCCCGGCGAAGGGCCGGCGCACCAGGGTCTGGCCGGCCGAGGCGGCCTCGCGGCCGTGGCACGCCTTGTAGCGGCGACCGCTCCCGCACGGGCAGGGCTCGCGCAGGCCGACGACGGGCAGCTCGCCCGCGGAGTCGACCGGGCTGGGTGCGGGAGGGGTGCGAGGGGAGCGTTTGTCCTTGGCCACGGGTCGAGCCTATGCGTGCGACCTCAGCCGGGAACGCCCGCTGCGGCCGTCGTCCTCCCGGCAAGCCGCGACACCACGTCGTGCGGCCGGTTGGTGATGATCGCGTCGACGCCGAGCTCGCGGCACAGGTCGACATCCTCGGGGGAGTCGACGGTCCACACGTGCACCTCGGCGCCGGCCGAGTGCGCGCGCGCGACATAGCGCGGGTGCGCCCGGATGATCTCGATCGACGGGCCGGCGATCCGCGCTCCGAAAGGAAGCGACCCGTCGCGGAAGCGCAGGGGCACGCGGTCCATGAGGAACACCGTCGGCAGGCCCGGTGCCAGGGCGCGCACGCGCCGCATCGAGAGCTGCGAGAAGCTCATCACCCGGATCCGGTGATCCTGCTCGCTGCGCGGCCGGGCGAGGCCGAAGCGCCTGAGCAGCTCCACCGTGCGCTCCTCGACCAGCCCGGCGTAGCGGGTCGGGTGCTTGGTCTCGATCGCGAGACCGACCTCGCGCCCGGAGTCCATCACCAGCTCCAGGAGTCGCTCGAGGGTGAGCACGCGCGAGCGGGCCTCGTCGTACACGACCGGGTCGGAGCCCATCTCGGGCTGGTCGTACGCCGGGGCGCCCGGGTGCGCACGGCCGAAGTCGAGGGCGTCGAGGTCGGAGAGCGTCAGCACCGACACGACCCCGCGACCGTCGCTCGTACGGTCGATCCGGCGGTCGTGCACGCAGACCAGGTGGCCGTCGGCGGTCAGCCGCACGTCGCACTCGAGCGCGTCGGCCCCGTCTGTGATGGCCTGCTGGTACGCCGCAAGCGTGTGCTCGGGTGCGTCAGCGCTGGATCCTCGGTGGGCCACGACGGCCGGGGCGGTCACGACGGACATGGTGGCACCGACCGGTGGCCCGCGGCACGACGACGCGACGGCGACCCGGCGACGACGCGGCAAACGTCCGGGGGACGAGCGCCTGACGATCGCGTGCGGATCAGGCCCGGCGGTCGTCGGTGAGCAGGACCCCCGGGTTGAGCAGGCCTCGCGGGTCGAACGCGCGCTTGATGGCCCGCATCGCCGCGATCTCCGCCGGGCTGCGGCTGAGCGCGAGGTAGGCCGCCTTGGACCTGCCGATCCCGTGCTCGGCCGAGATCGACCCGGCATGCTCGGACACACACCGCAGCACCACCTCGTCGGAGCGCTCGTCGTCGGCCCGCGGCCCGATCACCTCGACGTGGAGGTTGCCGTCCGCGAGATGCCCGAAGACGAGCACCGTCTCGACCTCGGGCACGTCGACGAGCCGGCTCCGCACGTCGTCGGCGAACGCATCCCACTCGGCGAGCGGCACCGACACGTCGAAGCGGTGGGCGATCCCCAGCGTCGACACCGACTCGGCCGCCCGCTCCCGGTAGGACCAGAACCGCGCCCGGTCCGCTGCCTCGACCGCGACCACCGCCACCCGGTCGACGGGCAGGTCGAGCGCGACCTCGCCGTGCGCGGGCGACTCGGTCTCGACGAGCAGCACGTGCGCGGCGTCGACCGGCAGCGGCCAGGGGAGGTCGGCGACGTCGCAGACCACGCGCAGGAGGGCGGCGTCCATGATCTCGGCCCCCAGCAGGCGCGCGCCGTCGGGCACGGACGTGCGCAGCAGCTCGTGCGCGTCGGCGGCGCCCTCCACGGCGACCATGACGACCGCCGACGCACGCGGCGGTCGCACGAGCGCGAGCCTGGCCGCCGTGATGATGCCCAGCGTCCCCTCGCTGCCGACGAGGAGGCCCGCGAGGTCGTAGCCGGTGTTGTCCTTGATCAGCCCGCCGAGGTGCGTGATGACCGAGCCGTCGACGAGCACCGCCTCCACCCCCAGCACCTGGCGCCTCGTCATCCCGTGGCAGCACACCCGGATCCCGCCCGCGTTGGTGGCGATCGTGCCGCCGACCGTGGCGCTCTCGCGCGAGGCGAGGTCGACGCCGTACTCCCAGCCCGCTGACCGCGCGTGCGCGTGGAGCGTGGACACGGTGACACCGGAACCCACCGTCACCTGGCCGGCGAGGTCGTCGACCGGGTCGAGCCGGGTCAGCCGTCGCGTCGACACCACGACGAGCGGCGCACCGTCGGCAGCCGGCACCGAGCCGCCGACGAGTCCGGTGTTTCCGCCCTGGGGCAGCATCGCGACGCCGGCGGAGGCGCAGGCGTTCACGACGCCGACGACCTCGTCGGTGCTCGCCGGCCGCACGACCGCGAGGACCGGGCCGCGGAAGCGGCGCGACCAGTCCTCGCCGTACGCCGCGACCGTGTCGAGGTCGGTGAGCACGTGCGTGGCGCCGACGACGTCGGTGAGTGCCCGTCGCAGCTCGGGATCGATCGCGGTCACCGGGGCATCCTGCCTACTTGAGGAACTTCGAGAAGCGCCGGTCGGCCAGTGGCTTGCCCTCGGTCTGACAGACCGCGCAGTACTGCAGCGAGGAGTCCGCGAAGCTCACCTCGCGCACGAGGTCACCGCAGACGGGGCACGGCTCCCCGGCGCGCCCGTGCACCCGCATGCCGAGCCGCTTCTCCGCCTTGAGGTCGGCGGCACCGAGCCCCTCCGAGCGCCTGATCGCATCGGAGAGCAGGTCGTGGATCGCCCCATGGAGCGTCGCCACCTCGTCGGGCGTGAGCTTGCCGGCGGCCTTGTACGGCGAGAGCCGGGCGGCGTGCAGGATGTCGTCGCTGTAGGCGTTGCCGATGCCCGCGATCGTCGACTGGTCACGCAGCACTCCCTTGAGCTGCCGACCTCCCGCGTCGGCGAGGATCCGCCCGAGCACGTCGACGGTGAAGTCGTCCTCGAGCGGCTCTGGGCCGAGGCGCGCGAGCCCCTCGATCGTGGCCGGGTCACGCACCACGTAGACCGCCAGCCGCTTCTTCGTTCCCGCCTCGGTGAGGTCGAAGCCGCCCGCCTCCACGCCGTCGTCATCGACGAAGGCGACCCGGAAGGCGATGGGTCCCTTGCCCGGCTTCGGCGGGACCTTCGAGATCTCCTTGCGCCAGTGCAGCCAACCGGCTCGGGCCAGGTGCGTGACGAGATGCAGCACCTCGCCCTCCTCGTCGACCAGGGTGAGGTCGAGGAACTTCCCCCGGCGACCCACATCGAGCACGCGCGCGCCGACGAGGTCGGTGACCGGAGGATCGAAGGTCTTGAGGGCGTTGATGGCAGCGAGCTCCACCCGCGCGATGCGCAGACCGGTCGCGCTCCGCCGCAGGTAGTCGGCGAGCGACTCGACCTCGGGCAGCTCGGGCACAGGGCGAGCCTGCCACGCCGACGGCGTCGCGGGTCTCTCCCCGGGTCGGTCTGGTCTGCTCGCGCGTCATGAGTGACACTGGTGCGCGTGTGTGACGTAGGGGAGCCGACGGTCGATGCCGTGCTGCCGGGGCGCATCGGCCTGCTGGTGCGCATCCCGGTGCAGCCAGGACTCCGCGCTGCCGCGCTCGACGTCCTCAACCGCTACGTCGACGACCTCGACCAGGAGCCTGGCACCGAGGCGTTCATGGTGTGCGTAGACCCCGACGACGGCGACGTCGTCTGGCTCTACGAGTGGTTCCACGACGAGGCTGCGCTGCAGGCCCACCGCGAGGCGCCGTTGTTCGGCCGGCTCATGACCGAGCTTCCCGACCTTGTCGGCGAGAACCCCGGCATCATGCGGCTCGACCCGCTCCGCCTGCGGATGTCGAGTGCGCTCACCGCCCCGACGTTCTGAACCTGCTCAGACCGTCGAAGCGGCGGCGGCGCCGCGACGCGCTCGGCGCAGGAAGAGCAGGCCCAGCACCGGCAGCACGAGCGGGATGAGCAGGTAGTCGCGGCCGAACCAGAACCACACGCTCGACTTCGGGAACGCCCCCGGGACGAGCACGCTGTACAACCCGACCACGAGCACACCGACGAGCTCGATCACCATGCCGATCCGCGCGACGCGGGCGGCGCGCGGCGTACCGGACACCAGCGCGACGGTGATGACGACGTACACCGCGGCCGCAAAGGCCGACAAGGCATACGGAACAGGCGCGGTGCCGAACTTGGTCGCGAGCTCGTAGAGGGCGCGCACGCTCGCACCGATCGCGAGCACGCCGTAGACAGCCACCAGCGCCCGGCCGGCGCCGTGCCGGGTCGAGCCTGCACCGGGTTCGAGTGAGCTCACGGACCCGTCCACACCTGCTGGACGCGCAGCACCATCACCACGAGCGCGAGGCACGCGATGGCGACGACGCCGCTGCCCCAGCGGCCCGGCTCGCCGCGACCCCACCACACCATGACCGGCGGGATGGCGAGACAGGCGACGAGGTAGAACGAGAAGACCACCGGCTCCGCGGGCCCCTCACCGCCGATCCACGCCACGAGGGCGACGACGGCGAGCACGACGAGGCCCAGCTCGAGCAGCAGCACGAGCCCCAGCGCCCACACCGGTGCGCTGCGATCGAGGACGGCGAGCACCGCGAGCACGACCACGAGGGCGAGCGCCGCCCAGATCACCACCGACGTGAGCAGCGCACCGGGCCAGGTGGACGCGAGGAGGACCGTGGTCACGGACCGATTCTGACGCTCGGACGGGCTCGACGCCCAATCGGACCGACGACCCGGTGTGCAGCAGCGAGGGGAGCTGGCTCAGCCCAGGGCGAGGAGCACAGACGCAACCAGGGCCGTGACCATGCCGACCTTCTGCATCGGTCGCAGCCGTTCGGCGAGCACCAGCCGAGCGAGCAGCACCGTGGCCGCGGGGTAGAGCGAGCCGAGCACCGCGACGACCGAGAGCAAGCCGGTCTGCAGCGCGAGGACGTAGAAGGCATTGGCTGCGACATCGAGCACGCCGGCCGCGACGGCCTGGCCGCGCACCGGGGCGCGCGTCGGGATCACCGCGGTGCCCGAGCGACGTGCGACCCAGACCGCGATGAGGACCAGCAGCACGGTCGACGTACCACGTGCGTAGACGACGGGCCAGAGCCCCGCATCGTCCGGCGCGAAGGAGAGCACGGCGAAGAAGCCGCCGATCCCCACCCCCGCGCCGATCGCGAGCGCGAGCGCCCGCGGCGTCACCCGCTGGTGGCGGCTGTCATCGGTCGGCGCGCTCGGCTCCAGACCGACCGTGATGATCGCGACGACGGCGAGCGCCATCCCGAGGTACGCCGCGCCGCCCGGTCGTTCGCCGCGGACGAGACCCACCACCACAGGGATCGCCGCACCGAGCACGGCCGAGACCGGGGAGAGCACGCCCATCGGACCGATCGTGAGGGCTGCGTAGAGGAGCAGGATCCCGATCCCGCCGAGGATGCCGGCGGCGATCCCCGGCCACCCGCTCCCGGCCGGATCGCCCCCGAGCAGGAGTGCCACCGGGAGCACGACGACGAATCCGGCGGGTGTCGTCAGTGCGAGCGTCTGGAACGGCGACGAGCGCCGCGACGCGAGCCCGCCGACGAAGTCCGCGACGCCCCAGAACAGGCTGGACACGACGGCGAGGAGGGCGGGCACGCCGGCAAGTCCAGCACACCAGTAGACGCGATGGGCCCGGACATCTCGGCTCGACCCGTCGCGCCGGCGCCCCACATTCATGCTCAGCTCGTGGTCACCACCCGCTCAGCCCCGGCCCTGGGATCCGCTCGCGATAGCGTCGGCGGTCGCGGCGGTCTTTCGGAGGTGCGGGTGGAGCTCGAGCATGTCGACGTCATCGTCGTCGGTGCGGGACTCTCGGGCGTGGGCGCGGCAGCTCGCCTCGAGCTGGACTGCCCGGGGACGTCGTATGCCGTGCTCGAGTCGCGCGACACGATCGGCGGCACCTGGGACCTGTTCCGCTACCCCGGCGTGCGCTCGGACTCCGACATGGCCACGCTCGGCTACCCCTTCCGTCCCTGGCGCGACGGCCAGGTCTTCGCCGACGGGCCCTCGATCCTGCGCTACGTGCGCGACACCGCTCGCGAGCTCGGCATCGACCGCCACATCCGCCTGCACCACCGCGTGGTCGCGGCCGACTGGTCGAGTGAGCAGGCACGCTGGACCGTCGACGTCGAGCGCACCGACACCGGCGAGCAGGTGAGTCTCACCTGCTCGTTCCTCTACTCCTGCAGCGGGTACTACCGCTACGACCACGGCCACGAGCCCGACCTTCCCGGCCGGGAGAGCTTCCGTGGCCCGATCGTGCACCCGCAGCACTGGCCCGCGGACCTCGACGTGCACGACCGGCGCGTGGTCGTGGTCGGCAGCGGCGCCACAGCGATGACACTGGTACCTGCGCTCGCAGAGACGGCGGCGCACGTGGTGATGCTGCAGCGGTCACCGACGTACGTGACCGCGCTACCGTCGCGAAACAAGCTCGCCGACCTCGCCCGCCGGGTCCTGCCCGAAGGTGCCGCGTACCGGCTGGTGCGGCGCACGAGCATCGCGACCACGGCGCTGAGCTATCGGCTCAGCAGGCGCTGGCCCGGGGCAATGCGAGCACTGCTGCTGCGCGGCGTGGCGGCGGAGCTCCCCGACGGGTATGACGTCGAGAAGGACTTCGGTCCGTCCTACGGTCCGTGGGACCAGCGGTTGTGCGTCGTGCCGGACGGCGACCTGTTCGCGGCGATCCGCTCGGGCCGGGCCTCGGTGGTGACCGATCGGATCGCGCGCCTGCGCCCGCATGGCGTGGAGCTCGAGTCCGGCGTCGAGCTCGACGCCGACATCATCGTGACGGCCACCGGCCTCGAGCTGTTGCTCCTGGGCGGCACCTCCTTCTCGGTCGACCGGGTGCCGGTCGACACGTCGGAGACGGTGGCCTACAAGGGGATGATGCTCACCGGCCTGCCCAACTTCGCCTTCGCGATCGGCTACACCCACGCATCGTGGACCCTCAAGTGCGACCTCGTCTCACGCTACGTCTGCCGCCTCATCACGCACATGCGGGCGCACGGGTACGCCGTCGTCACACCGGTGCCTCCGCCAGGGCCGGAGCGACTGCCCCTCCTCGATCTCGATGCAGGCTATGTCCGGCGTTCGCTGGGTGCACTGCCCCAGCAGGGCGCGCGTTCGCCGTGGCGGCTGATGCAGGGCTACCGCCAGGACGTGCGGCTGCTGGTGAGGGGGGACCTCGAGGACGACGGGGTCCGCTTCGAGCGACGGTCCACCGTGGCGGAGGAAGTGAGCCGATGAGGCGTTACGTCGTCGACGGTGGCACCGCCGTGCTCACCGGTGCCGCCGGCGGGATCGGCCGGGCCGTGGCGCACGAGCTCTCGCGCCGCGGTGCGCACCTCGTGCTGCTCGACCGCGACGAGACAGGGCTGCTCGCCGTGGCCGACGAGCTGCGGTTCAGCCGCCCGGACCGGGCGGTGACGACGTACGTCGTCGACCTCGCCGACCGCGACGCGACCCTCGCCGTCGCCGAGCAGATCCGCGACGAGACTCCGCACGTGCACCTGCTGGTCAACAACGCAGGGATCGCCCTCGCCGGACGCTTCGACCAGATCAGCCTCGAGGACGTCGACGCCGTGATGGCGGTGAACTTCCGAGCCGTCGTGATCCTCACGCACACCCTGCTGCCGAGCCTGGTCGCGACGCGTGGCTCGCACATCGCCAATGTCTCCAGCCTGTTCGGGATCATCGCGCCGGCCGGGCAGACGGCGTACTCCGCCAGCAAGTTCGCCGTGCGCGGCTTCGGCGACGCGCTGCGGCTCGAGCTCAGCGAGCAGGGCGTCGGTGTCACGACGGTGCATCCGGGGGGCATCGCCACCCGGATCGCGGACAGCGCACGCATCGGCGCCGGTGTCGACCCGGCGGAGCACGCGGCCGGGCGAGAGATCTGGGAGAAGCTGCTCTCGATCGACCCGGCTGTGGCAGCGCGGCGCATCGTCGACGGCATCGAGCGACGCAGGCCGCGGGTGCTCATCGGCACCTCGGCGTACGCGCTCGACATCGCGGCGCGCATCGCGCCCGGCTCCTACGGCCGCCTCCTTGCCCTCGGCGACCGCATCCTGATCGGCCGCTGAACGGCCCCGGCTAGCATCCGTCGCGTGGACCTCCGGCGCTCGCCAGCCTCGGCCGAGAACGGTGCGCGCGCGGTCCGACGTCCGTCGACCCGGTCGTGCGTCGTCGGAACGCTGCTGGTGTGCGCGGTGGCGGAGTGGTTCTGGCCGAGCCTGGCCGCAGCCGTGGGGATCCCCCTCGCGCTGGTCGTGGCTCCGTGGGGCAGGGGGCTCGGCGAGCGCGTCACCGTGTCTGTCCTGCTCGTGGTCGCGGGGGTCGCCCTGGTGTTCACCGGCCTCACCGTGACCAACCGGTCACTGGGTCCGGACGGATGGCGCCTGACGTTGTCGGTCGCGCTGGTCTCGACTGCCGTCGTCGTGGCAGGGGGGCGCCGCGGTCGGGTGCTCCCGGTCATGGGTGGCTCCGACCTGGTCGGCCTGGTGTCTGGCGCGATCGTCGCCGCCATGGTCGGGCTGCCGTTCCGCTCGGTCAGCCCCGAGGCGGCGGTGACCACGATGCTGCAGTACTGGGACAACACCAGCCACCTGGTCATGCTCAACCAGGTCGGAGCGACCGGCAGCTGGAACACCTCGGGCCTCGGCGAGGACGTCGCGTTCCCGTTCTATCCGCAGCTGCATGTCGCCCTGTGGTCGGTCGCGGAGTGGGTCACGGGGTCAGGTCTCGGATCCGCCGGCTATGACTCCGTGGGGCCGTACGTCATGTGGTCCGCCGTCACTCTCGGCGTCGCGGTGACACTTCTGTGCTGGTCGGCCGCTTCCGTCGCCGGAACGTTGATTCAGGGCAGTCGCACGGGGCGCGCCCGGGTGGCCACCTTCGCAGCGACCTTCGTGGGCCTCTGGTGCACGCTCGGAAGCCTCGGCCGGATGTGGGACTACGGCTTCGCCAACTTCCTCCTCGCGGCCGCGCTCACCACGGCCGGCACCACTGTTGCCCTGCGTTCGCCCGACTCGTCCGTCGCCCTGGGCTGGTTGGCGATTCCCGCCGCAGCGGTCGGGGTCGTGTGGCTGTATCCGCCGCTGGCACTCGGGCTGGTGCCCGCCGGTGTCGTCGTCCTTGCTCGGGTGCGCACGCTGCGGCCAGACCGGCTCGCACCTGCCCTGGTCGCGATGCTCGTCGGCGCCATGGCCGCTGTCGCTCCGCTGCTCGCGGTGATTCGGACCACCGCCGAGTTCGACTTCACGACGGCGACCGGCGGGTTTCCCGCGATCGAGTGGACGCTGGCTGCCGTGCTGGCGGCCTCCGCGGTGCTCGTCCTCCTGTCGCTGCGCCATCGGGTCGGCCTGGGCACTGTCGTCGGGCTGCTCGGTCCGGTGGTCGCGAGCGCGCTGCTCATGGTCTATTTCGGCTCGGAGTACTACGCCGTCAAGATGCGCTACGCGATGCTGCTCGCTGCGGTGCCGCTGGTGTGCGCCGCGGTGGCGGCCTGGGCTGCGGGTTGGGTCGAGCGGCGGGCGCCGGATCGCCGCGGAGTCTCCACCGGGTACGTCGTGGAGGCGGCCGTCGTGACCACGGCGCTGGTCGGGGTGCTCGGCGTGATGCCCGCCGGAACCTTCCTGCCCGTGGGCGTGGCCGCGACCGCCTATCGCTCCGCAGCAGTGGGTCAGGACCCGACGTACGGCCGGGTGGTGCTCGCGGCTGCCGACCGTCAGTCACCGGACCCTTCGGTGACCACGGTCTGGGGGCACGGCTATCCGGGCTGGGCGGCCGCGTGGCCCGGCACGGCAGCACTCGAGGGCGGTCGCACGGCGGCCGGCCTGGGGAGCGTGCTGACCGGGCGTCGCAACCGGGTGATCTCCGCTGTGGGTCTGACGTCGACACCGGCCGCGACGCTGGACGCCGCGCGGACGGCACTGACCGCCGACACCGGGCTCAGGCTGCACCTCGTCGTGCCCGACGAACCGGCGGCGGCAGTCGCGTCGGTGCTCGTGGCGGAGTTCGGGGCGGAGCGCGTCGCTGTCAGCGTCGCCCGGTGACCCACCAGGACGACGATGGCCCACCGTGGTGGCGGTGGGCCATCGTCGCTCGGTGCAGGAGCAGGCCCTCAGGGGGCAGGGATCACTGGACGACCTCGAGCACACCACAGGCCGCCGGGTCGGTCGCCTCGGCAGGCAGGTTCGGGTCGAGCTCGCTGGCACCCGCACCCTCGAAGTCGTAGGCGCCGTTGCCGTTGTAGTCCACCCCGTGGATGACGAGGACACCCTCACCCTCGCGGACGGAGGCGGCGATCTGCTGGGCCGTCCCTCCACCGCCGGAGTACCCCGTGCCTTCGACCCGCGTGAACCGGATGTTGTCGCGGCTGTAGTGGTAGGCGCCACTGTTGGAGACCGGGAACCGGGTCACGTCCAGGAAGCTGGCGGGAGTGGTGCCACCGGAGGTGTTGAGCGAGACGACGACCGGTCCGTAGGCCGGCAGGCCTTCGACGGTGGTCAGGCGCCCGTCGCCGTTGGCGTCCTGGGCCAGCGTGGGGCACTCGTTGAGGGCCTGCTGGCCGTAGTGGATGTGCTGGGCGTGCGGGGCGTCCGGAGTGAGGCCGTGGGCGTGCACCTCGATGTGCTGGATCATCTGGTTGCGGACCATGGCGGTGGCAGTGCCGGACGCGCCCGAGTCGTTGAGCTCGTGCAGCTGCGCGCTGAGCGTCACGGTCCGGTCGGCACCGTTGCCGGCCGGGGTGGGCTGGGCCGAGGCCGGGCCGGCCCCGAGGGACGCTGCAGCAACCATCGCGAGGACCGAGGTGCCGAGTACAGCCGTCGTGCTTTGCTTCATGATGCGCTCCTGGAGGTCTGCGACCAGGGAGACGGTCTCGCTGGTCTCCTGATGTTCGGAGCCGCCCCCCGAACGGATTGGGGCGCCGTCGGACCTCGTGGGCCCAGCCCACCGCCCGGTCGCTCGGGCCCCTGGTTCCCCTGCTGTCCCTGCTCACGCGGAGACCACGGGGACGACGCGAGCCCAGGCCACGGGCACGGTGACCTGCGACTTCGGCTGGGCGCTCGCGCACCTGCTGCTCAGACCGCGCGCCGCGCCGCGTCACCGCAAGCCGCGTGAGCTCAGGGTGCGAGCCGGTACCGGACGCCGGACCCGCGTGCGTCGGAGACGGTGGCGAGCAAGCCCTGCCGGGTCAGGTCGCTGAGGATGCGCGACGCGCAGTTGGGCGCGACGTCGAGCAGTGTCGCGGCGTCGCCGCGACCGATCGCGGGGCGCGAGTCGAGGTAGGCGCAGACCAGGTCGAAGTGCTGGTCCAGGGCTCGGCGGGTGGTGCGGCCCAGCCGGGTTCGGAACCGATCGCGAGTCAGGTCGGAGAGTGCGTACGCCCGTCCGGCCCTGACCAGCCGTCGGACCGCACCCGCGGCTTCGAGCGACGCCAGCGTCTGGTCCGCTTCGGTTGTCGTGCACTGCGCCATCGCGGCGAGCGTCTCAGCCCGCAACGGGGTCGCCAGGAACAAGGCGGGGATCGCCATCGCGCTGCGAACCCCGTCCAGGGAGGTGTCCACGGCTACCAGCTCGTCGACGTGGGCGACCAGCTCAGTGTCCGGCGGACCACCGAACAACGTGACGAGCACCCCACCGTCCGCTTCCTCGATGTCCGGGGCCCGGTGCCCAGCGCGCAGCATCTGCTCGCAGGCCGTCCATCCAGGCCTTCACCTCGTAGCCGGAGTAGACGGCAGCCCGCACCGGCAGGCGTACCAACAGCAGAGGGGTCCCGAGGGACGAGGCCACGACGTCCACGGTGTCCGTGAGGGACGCCAGGACAGATCCTGGGGTGCCGCAATCCCGTGGAGGTGCGCCAACGGTAAAGCCGCAGGCGTTTCACCTGCGGCTTTACGCTCGTGCTGTGGTGCGCGAGGGGGGAGTTGAACCCCCACGCCCTTTCGGGCACACGGACCTGAACCGTGCGCGTCTGCCTATTCCGCCACTCGCGCGCGCCGAGAAAGGCTAACACGCGGGTCCGGAGCCTCCCGAACCGTCCCGGAGCGCACCGGACGAGACGCAGACGGTCGCCACCCCGCCTCAGGACCCGAGGGATCCGGACTCCCCGGATACGATCGAGGTGCGGACCCGCGGTCGAGGCTGACGGCGGGGACGACGCACGACGACGCACCCCGTCGACCGGAGCAAGGAGGGCACCGTGGGTCTGCTCGACCGCTTCGAACAGCGACTCGACCGCATGGTCAACGGCGCCTTCGCGCGCGCCTTCAAGGCCGAGGTGCAGCCGGTCGAGATCGCGTCGGCCCTGCAGCGCGAGATCGACGAGCGCGCTGCCGTCGTGAGCCGCGGGCGCACCGTCGTCCCCAATGTCTTCACCGTCGATCTCAGCGCCCACGACCACGACCGGCTCTCGGTCTACGCAGGGACGATCACCGGTGAGCTCACCGGGATGATCCGGGAGTACGCCGAGGAGCAGCGCTACACCTTCCTCGGGGGCACCGTGGTGACGCTGCGTCGCGACGAGGCGCTGGAAACCGGGCTGTTCCGGGTGCTGAGCGAGGCCAAGGCCGAGGTCGCGACCACGCCGCACGGCGGTCGCGCGCCGGTCGCGGCACCCGCTGGCGTCGGGCACCCGCGGCTGGTCGCCGACGACACCGCTCACCCGCTCACCCGGGCCGTGACGCGCCTCGGGCGAGGCACCGACGTCGACATCCGCGTCGATGACCCCGGCGTCTCCCGGTACCACGCCGAGATCCTGCTCGGGCGCGAGGTCGTGCTGCGTGACCTGAGCTCCACCAACGGCACCTACGTCGACGGTGTCCAGGTCGGGGAGACCGTGCTGCGTGACGGGTCGGTCGTCCAGCTCGGGGGCACCCGCCTCACCTTCCGGGCCGGCTGACCATGTCCGAGCTGGTGCTCTCGCTGCTCCGACTGGGGTTCCTGGCGCTGATCTGGCTGCTGGTGCTCGTCGCCGTCGCGGTGCTGCGCCGAGACCTGCGGGCACCGCGCGACGCCCGCCCGCTCGTCCCGGTCGCGGTCGCGGTCCCGGCAGCGCGCACTCCCAAGCCGGCGCGGCCCCCGAAGGAGAAGACGTCGAAGTCCGGGCTGCGCAGCCTGGTCGTGGTCGAAGGACCACTGGCGAGCACCGTCATCCCGCTCGGCACCGCCGACGTCACCATCGGTCGCGCCCCCGACTCGACCCTCGTGCTCGACGACGACTACGCGAGCAACGCCCACGCGCGGATCAGCCTCGTCAACGGCAACTGGGTGGTGACCGACCTCGGCTCCACCAACGGGACCTGGGTCGACCGCAACCGCATCACCGGACCGACCCCGCTCACCGTCGGCCGCCAGCTCAAGGTCGGCCGCACGGTGCTCGAGCTGCGGCGGTGAGCGCATGCCCCTCGTGATCCGCTCGGCGGCACGCTCCGACGTCGGTCTCGTCCGTCCCGGCAACGAAGACTCCGGGTACGCCGGTGCCCAGCTGCTCGTCGTCGCCGACGGCATGGGAGGGCACGCTGCCGGTGAGCTCGCCTCTGCCGCTGCCATCGCGACCATGTCCGAGGTCGAGCCCGCCGGCCTCGGCGACGTCGAAGCCCTGGAGCGCCTCTCCGAGGCCGTGGTCGCGACGAGCGAGCGGATCGCCGACGTCGTGGCGGCGCACCCCGAGCTCGCCGGCATGGGCACGACCCTCACGGCACTCGCCTGGCTGGGCGGTGAGCCTGCCCGTGTCGCCGTGCTCCACGTCGGCGACTCACGTGCCTACCTGCTGCGCGACGGCGTGTTCACCCAGGTGACGCGCGACCACACCTATGTGCAGACCCTCATCGACGCCGGGCGCATCACCCCGGACGAGGCGTTGCTGCACCCTCGTCGCAACCTCGTGATGCGCGCGATCGACGGCGTCCACCCCGCGGAGCCGGACGTCTCGGTCCGCGAGGCCCACGTCGGTGACCGTTACCTCGTGTGCAGCGACGGCCTCTCCGGCTACGTCGCCGACGCGGCGGTGCACCGACTGCTCGGGCTCGCCGACCCCACGGCAGCGGTGACCGCACTGGTCGACGCGGCGCTCGAGGCCGGCGCGCCCGACAACGTGACGTGCGTCGTGGCCGACGTCGTCTCCGTCGACGAGAGCTACGCGCCCGAGATCCCCGTGGTCGTCGGTGCCGCCGGCGAGCCCCGCAACCGCGAACGGCTTCCCGGCTTCGCCTTCCCGCTGGACGCGCAGATCGACACCAGGTCAGCCACCGTGGTCAAGGTCAGCACGCAGACGCGCACCGGGACGTCCGACGTCGACGCCATCGCCGACGTCTACCACGAGGAGCAGCGGTCCCCGAGCCGGGTGCGGATCAGCCGGGCGGTGATCGCCGTCGGAGCTGCTCTGACCCTGGCGCTCGGCGCGGTGGCCGCGACGTACGCCTGGTCGCAGAACCAGTTCTTCGTCGGCACCAACTCCGGCTTCGTCGCCATCTACCGGGGCGTCCCGACCGGCATCGGCCCCGTCGCGCTCAGCTCCGTGGAGCGCACCACGACCGTCACGGTCGACTCGCTGCCCGACTTCGAGGCCACGCAGGTCGAGGACACCATCGTGACGGAGTCGCTCGAGGACGCCGAGCGCGTCGTCACGCAGCTGCGCCAGAGCGCCGAGCAGTGCGCGTCCGCGCCGACCACCCCCGGCTGCCCCAACGCGACCGGCACCGATGTCGGCGGCCCGACCGCGTCGCCGAGCCCGAGCGGCTCCGGATGAGCGCGGTGCGCCCGGCGGCGACGAGCGCCGCGAGCCGGCTCCCGCGCTACCGGCAGCCGACCCGACGCGGCACCGAGGGCGCCCTGCTCGTCGCGGCGTTCGTCGTCGGTGCGTCGGCCTATCTCCAGGTCGACCTCGCGCTCCTGGGCACGGTCGCCGACGACACCGTCCCGGTGCTGAGTGCGGTCGCGGCGCTGCTGCTCATCGCTCATGTCGCGGTGCGGATCCTGGCGACGTACGCCGACCCGCTCCTGGTGCCGGCTGTGGCCACCCTCAACCTGCTGGGCCTGGCGATGATCCACCGGCTCGACCTCGCCGAGGCGCAGCGAGCAGCGCGCAACGGTGGCGTCGCTCCCTCCCCCGACGTCTACAGCCAGCTCACCTGGACCGCCCTCGGGGTGGTGCTGTTCGTGGGCGTGCTGATCGTCGTACGCGACCACCGCTGGCTTCAGCGCTACACCTACACCGCGATGCTCGCCGGTCTCGTCCTGCTCCTGCTCCCGCTCGCACCGGTGATCGGTGCGACCGTCAACGGTGCGACGCTCTGGGTGCGCATCGCCGGTCTGTCGTTCCAGCCGGGGGAGCTCGCGAAGATCCTGCTCACGATCTTCTTCGCGGGATACCTCACCGCCACCCGCGACTCGCTTGCCTTCGTGCGCACCAAGGTGATGGGGGTGGAGCTGCCTCGCGGGCGCGACCTCGGCCCCCTCGTGGTCGCCTGGCTCGTGTCGCTCGCAGTCCTGGTCTTCGAACGCGACCTCGGCACCTCGCTGCTGTTCTTCGGCGTCTTCATCGCGATGCTCTACGTCGCCACCGAGCGGCTGTCCTGGCTGCTCCTCGGCATCGTGCTGTTCATGTCCGGCGCCTACCTGGCCTGGACGATGTTCGGTCACGTGCAGGAGCGGGTCGACATCTGGCTGAACGCCTTCGCCCCGCGCAACATCGACGACTCGAGCTACCAGCTCGTGCAGGGCCTGTTCAGCCTGGGCACC
>JANMMN010000190.1:0-6288 GCA_031373405.1 Actinomycetes bacterium | reverse complement strand
CGCGCCACCGCTGGGTCGAGGCCCGTGGCTATTTTCTGGTAGTCGAATGTCACGTCATCGTTCGCATCGACGTACGACCCGGCGATGGTGAGGTCCATCCCGACCGTGGTGTGCTCGATAGCGAGAAACCCGGCACGCCCGCCGGACCCGTTGTCAGGGCTGACGGTGGTGCGCAGCCCCGGCTGCAGTGCGACCGGGAGCAGGGTGAACGACGCGGTGAACGTGTGCACCGAGGAGTCGATCGTCGCCGGGACGGCGAGGGTCGGGGAGAAGATCATGTCGCCGAAGCTGCCCGACGTGGTCGCGTTGCTCATCCTCAGCGCACTGTTGCCGCCGACCGTGACGACGGCGGCGTCGTACGGCCCGGTCATGTGCCACACCGACGGGTCGGAGACGGTCGACAGGGTGACGCCGGTGAAGTCGGTCGAATGGGCGGAGCCGGTTGCCGCTTGAGCGGTCGTGACGCCGATCGCCAAGGTGGCGGTGCAGGCGATCGCGATGGCGGTAGCGGATGTGGATGCTCTCATGTGATGTGTTGCCCCAATTGCGTTGGTCGTACTCGTGTTCATCAGGGCCGGAGTCCCCAACTCGATACTGGCAGTGGGCACCGACAAGAGTCGCCGCGAGGGGATGCCCCGCAGAGGTCGCAGAGGGTGTTCTCAGACACGTCTACCGGGAACGGCCCATCGGGCGTACACACAGTCACCGCAATCAGCGGACCGTGACCGGGCGTGACCTAGGACGTCGCCTCTTCCGTGCGGACGCCAGCCGGTCGGCGGCGGCAGTCGGGGGCCGACTTCTCAAGGTCGGGTGCAGGCGTGACGGCGCCGCTCCGGAGGCGGACCTGGGCCCGTGCAGATGGAGCGGGCTCCACCCGGCGCTCGGTGAGCTCGAGCTCGTCCGGTCACACACGACGACGGCCAGCCGACGGAGTGGCCGTTCTGGTGCCGCGGTAGTTGTCGTGGAGGAAGCCAGCGCGCGAGGCCTGTGGCGGACCAGCGGGGGACGGTGTCGAGCGACCGCGGCGTGGGAAGGGCCGGATCCCTCCGGCAGGTGCCCGACCGTAACGAGACCGGGTCCCGGTGCGTCGTCCGGCGCCCGCCTGGTCAGCGTCCTGCCTCCGGACCCCCGAGGCCCTGACCGGTTGTTCAGAGCCGGTCGGCGGCAAGCACCACGAGGCCGTAGGCCACCGCCCACCGGTGGCCGAGCATGCCTGCGACGTCCCCGCGTCCGGGCACGGCGTCCGGCAGCGCCCCTGCCACGCAGTCGAGCACCTCGTCATCCCCGGCCGGCCCGCCCACGACGATGAGGTCACCCGTCACGCCTCCGGCGCCGCCGCGTGCGACGTTGTCGCCCAGCACGGCGTGCTTGAGGCGCAGCCGCAGCGCACGCCACTCGGGCGGGGACAAACTCCGGTGGAACGGCAGCGCGCCGGCAGGACCGGGTACGACGAGCCACCCGACGGACCCGGACGCGGCCGGGGCCTGGAGGAAGCGGCGGGTCCCGTCCTCCTCCAGGAGGACGTGCGGTCCCTCGACCCGGGCGCACGGACCGCGCTTCACCCACTCTGCCTGACCGCGCGCGATGCCGAGCAGGGCAGAGGTGGCGGCCGTGACGAGGTCACCGGCACCGGCGAGCACGCGCGCGGTGCTGTCCGGCAGCACGACGTCCACCGTGCCGCCACCGACGTCGAGCACGGTCGCGCCCTGGTCCGACCCGGGAGTCGTGAGCGCCCCGGCGCGGGCGGCTCCGGATTCGCTGGGAACCGTCAGCACGCGACGACCCGAGCCCGAGGCGGCCAGCCCAGCGAGGGCGTCGATGCTTGCGGCCGACTCGGCCAGCGTCGCGATCGCGACCGACCGCGCACGCACCGACCCCGGCCGCGCAACGGCATCGCGCGCGAGCGCGGAGAGGTCGACAGCCCAGACGTCATCGATGTCTCGCTCGATGAGTGTCCCGCCTGCGTCGGGCACGGCGATGCGTCGTACGCCGTCCCACCCTCTGAGGTCGGCGAGCGACCCGAGCAGGTCGTGACGGGCTCCGTCACGGGTCTCCACCCACGCGGCGGGGACGACGTCGTGACGTGGCGCGGGTCCGTCGAGCAGGGCGACCCCGATGCTGCCGAGGCCACGCACCGAGCGGGCGACCACCTCGGCATGGCGGTGCTCGTCGGTGCCGAGCCCGAGGACGGCAGCGAGGTGCACCGCGTCGCTGAGCCGCCGTGCCGGACGTCCCGGACCCGCCACCTCGACTGCGACGAGTCGCGCGCTGAGCGCGAGCACGGTGTCGACCTGGTCGAGGACGGGCACCTCGGTGCTCAGCCGGCGGGACACCAGGACCGCCTCGTCGCCGGCGAGGAGCACCGCGACGACGTCGGCGCCGGCGTCGATCCAGGACTGCACGCGCACGCTGGTCGCGCGATAGCCGAGCGGGTCGCTCGCGACGAGCACGACGGGGCCGAGCCCCGTGGTGGGCGCGGAGCCCACCGGCACGGGACGTCCCACCCCGCTGCCCTCACCTGCTGGGGTCGCGCGACCCGCCCCGAGCACTGCGAGCCGCCCGGTGTCGGGTGCCGGCTCGGCCACCAGCGTCGTCGCCGTGTCGACCGGTCGCTGCGGTGCCAGGACCACGACGTCCGCGCGCAGGGACGTCGTGCGCTCGACCCGATGGAGCAGGTCGATCGCGGCAGCCATCGAACCGACGGATCCCTTGCGCCCGCGGGTCGGCGCGCGGTCCCAGGCGACCGGCGTCGGCGGTGTCGTGGCGGCGTCCGCGATCACGATCTCTGTGGTCGCGTTGCCGACATCGACGCCGGCAACAAGGGTCATCGGCGGGCCGCCGTCACAGCCGAGGTCGGAGTCATGGGGGAGCCAGGGTCAACGGAGCATGCCTCGTCGCGCATAGACCTCGGCCGCCTCGCGCACGAGGGCGGCGTTGCGCAAGTGACTCCGCGTCTCCAGCGAGTGCGCCAGCGCGCTCAGCTCGTCGTAGGACGACCGTCGGGGACGGAGGGCGTCGTAGATGGCGAGGACCTCCTCGTCCGGGAGCTCGCTCAGCTCCGCCGCTCGCCGAAGGTTGGCAGCGAGCTGAGGGTTGGCGTGCGCCTCGGCGACCTGCGCCTGGCGCTCCAACGTCTCGGGATGGATGCGTACGTCGTCGGGACCGAGCTCGCCACGACGCAGCGCGTCGAGGGTGAGGGCCTCCACCGGCGTCCCCGACCTGGACAGCGTCATGTCGCGCTCCCCACGATCTCGAGGTCCTCCGGTGGGAGTGAGCCGTCGACGCAGGATCGCTCGATCGCCACGAGCGACACCACCTTGGTGTGGTAGCGGGCCTCGATCGCCTCGTCGGAGTAGGGGTTGCGCGTCGGCTCTGGTGTCGAGCCCTTCGCGTGCCGCGCGGCGTTGACGCCGAGCTGGCGGTAGAGCTCGCGGGTGACCGTCGGCGCGACGCTGTAGAGCTCGAGGTTGGCGAGCGGGGGGAGGTCGCGCCGGGTGATGAGCGCCGTCCCCTTGGCCTGCAGGCCGATCGCGATGCCCGATCCGGAGAGGCGCGCCGCCGTGAGCCCGATCCAGCCGAGGTCGACCGTGTCGTTGACCCGCACCACGCGGCCCACGGCGCCCTCCTCCTCGAGCCCGGCGAGGAGCTCCTCGAGGATCTCCGTGACGGACAGGCCGGACAGCGACGTCCACAGCGCGCGGCCGGCGGCAGCGGACACGCCGACGACCACCTCGCGCGGGTCGTGCCCGGGTGCGGCCGGGCCGGTGGCGCGCAGGCTGTCGTCACGCGCTCCGGCCTGCTCGGTGCGCAGGTCGCCCACCGAGCGCTGCTGACGGATGGCGTCCATCTCGTGCTGGCGCTCGGGCGTCGGGAAGTAGCCGGTGCCCGGTCCCGCGTAGTCGTTGGGGTCCGTCACGAGTGACAGGACGCGCATGTCCTCGCTGAAGATCGCCGAGGTCTGCAGGTAGTCGCCCTCGACGCGTGCCCGCAGCATCGCGAGCAGCCGTTCCGCCTCTTCGGCATAGCCGAGCTCGTCGAGGGCCGAGACGATGTCGAGCATCGTGATGCCGGAGTCGCGGATGATGCGCGACGCCGACAACGGCGTCATGAGGTCGGCAGCGGGGACGTCCTTCGAGCCCGCCGCGTCGATCGCCTGCTCCAGCCACACGTCGTCGAACTGGCCGAGACCGAGGTGGGCGTAGACATCGCGGACCGCCTCGGCCGCACGGCGTCGCAGGCGTGCGATCTCTGGCTCCTCAGCTGTGCGCAGACCACCGTCCACGCCCCAGTCGCGCTGCATCGCGAGGAAGTCGTCGATGTCCTCGGCGTTCCACTGGCTCGGGCCGAACATGTTGTCGTAGCGCTGGATCGAGCCGAACCCGCTGCAGATGAAGTCCGAGCCGCCGATGAAGATCGGGTGGGTGCGCGACGTACGCCGGACCTCCGACTCGCTCATGAGCGCGTCGTTGCCCGTGCATGACTCGAGGTTGCGCAGCATGACCATGAGGTTCTCGGCCATGAGCGAGCGCACCCCTCGCGGGACCGAGCCGGCCACGGAGGCGGAGTCGATCCCGCCGTTCTGCACACCCTGCGAACCGATGGCGCGCGCCAGCGCCACGCACCGGGCCTCGAGATAGAACATCGAGCACCCCTCGGCGCCACCCATCAGCGCCTCGGCACCGCCGCCGGACGTCACGCGCATCTTGATCCCGCGGCTGGCGTAGGCGGAGGTGAGGAACGCCTTCGACCAGGGGGTGTCGTCGCCGTCGACGAAGATCTGCTCGGTGCCGTAGAGCGAGACTGTCTCGGCGTAGGACACGAGCCCGCGCATCCCCATCTCGAGCTCCATCGCCTCCTCGACCGAGCACTGCACGAGCACGCCCGGGGAGCCGACGGCCGCACCGATGCTCACCGCGACGGCGTTCGAGGGTGCGTCGCCGAGGACCGGCACGGTGGTCTCGATCTCGCGGAAGCCGAAGGCCGCCGCGGTGGCGGCGTCCGCAGCGAGGAGGAGCGGGTCGTCGGAGCGGTTGGTGACGTGGGCCTGGTTGGACGGCGTCCGCCGGGCTCGTGCCTTCGTCATGGCGATCACGAGCTCGGCGGGGCGCAGCACGGTCAGTGCGCGTGCGAGCTTGGCCGGCGTCATCCCCGCTGCGAGCCGCACGACCTCGGATCGTGGGACGGCCGGGTCGACGACCAGTCGGGCGTACGCCGTGTCGTCGAGCGCCATCGCCTCCTCGGCGACCGTGAGGTCGAGCCCGTGCCGGGCGATGTACTCGTCGAGCACGTCGAATTCGGCCTCTGGCTTCCCGTCCATCTCCACGACCCGGCCGTCGCGGACGCCGAGCGACGGCGACGGGTCGTGCGGTGAGTCGAAGGCGATGAGACCCAGCTCGGCGTCCTCGACCGCGAAGCCGTCGAGGTTGACCCGCTGGGCATCCATGAAGCGGAAGCGGCCGATGGTCATGTTGCCGACTCCGTCTGCGTCCAGACCGCGAGAGCGGCCAGTGCCGCGTCGTGGTCTTGCGCCGAGGCCCCCCCGCTGACCCCGATGCCCCCGACGACACGGTCACCGGACCACAGCGGAACGCCGCCGCCGAAGGCGATGTAGCGCCCTCCGTCGGCGGAGTTCATCCCCGCCAGCGCGGCCCCGGGCGCGACGAGCTCGGTGAGCTCGTCGGTGCCGCACCGGTGGGCCACCGCGGTGTAGGCCTTGTCGCGGGCCAGGACGGGGCCGGCGATCTCCGCGCCGTCCATGCGCGTGAAGGCGACAAGGTGTCCGCCGCCGTCGACGACGGCGACAGAGACCAGCGCACCGTGAGCCGCCGCACGGTCGCGCGCGGCCTCGGTCATGCGGAGGGCGAGATCGAGGTCGACCTCCATCCGGGTCACCCTCACGAGCGCGCACCGGTCAGGACGTCAGCGCGACGACGCATGCGCGCATGCATGCCCTGCATGACCTCGACGTCGCCGAGGATCTTCTTGGGCAGCTTGCAGGTCATCGTGTAGACGGTGTCGACGACGTTGGCGACCGGGGAGAGCACGGCCTGCGAGACCAGCTGGTAGGAGTCCAGCGTCGACATGCCGGTGAGCTCGGAGACCCAGTGCGTCATCTGCTGGTGGGAGATGCGGAAGGCGTCCTCGAGCGGTTTCGTCGAGCCGGTCGTGATGATCTCTCGGTCGTTCTCGATGCGCGGCCAGGGGGTGGGGACGCCCTTGATGACATCGACGATGACCACGGTGTCCATCGCGCACTCGACGGCGACGCCGCAGGTCTCGCCCTCGCCC
>JANMMN010000103.1:0-2899 GCA_031373405.1 Actinomycetes bacterium | reverse complement strand
GACTTCACCGGCGTGACCCGCGAGAGCATCGCCGCCGGTCCGCAGAACATGTGGCGCTACTCCGGTCTGCTGCCGGTCGCGTCGTACGCCGGTGACGAGCGCAACCTCAACCCCGGCCTGACCCAGCTCGTGCGGGCCGACAACCTCGCCGCCGCACTCGGAATCACCGGCACACTCTGGGTCAAGGACGACAGCGGCAACCCCACGCACTCCTTCAAGGACCGTGTCGTCGCGGTGGCGCAGAGCGCGGCGCGACGGCTCGGCCTCAGCACGATCGCGTGCGCCTCGACGGGCAACCTGGCCAACGCCGTCGCGGCTGCCGCAGCTCGTGCGGGGATGGACTCCGTCGTCGTCATCCCGAGCAACCTCGAGGACGGCAAGGTCCTCACGACCGCGGCGTACGGCGGCATCCTGCTCGCGGTCGAGGGCAACTACGACGACGTCAACCGGCTCTGCTCGGAGCTGGTCGGCGACCCGCTCACCGCCGACTGGGGCTTCGTCAACGTCAACCTGCGCCCCTATTACGCCGAGGGCTCCAAGACCGTCGGCTACGAGATCGCCGAGCAGCTCGGCTGGCGGCTGCCGCAGCAGGTCGTGGCACCGATCGCGTCGGGTTCGCTGCTCACCAAGGTGGACAAGGCGTTCCGCGAGTTCGTCGCGCTCGGTCTGGTCGCGGACTCGGCGTACCGCGTCTTCGGCGCGCAGGCCACCGGCTGCTCGCCGGTGTCGGCGGCGTTCCGTGCCGGGCACGACGTGGTGCGCCCGGTGCGGCCGGACACGATCGCCAAGTCGCTCGCGATCGGCAACCCCGCCGACGGTCCGTACGCGCTGGACGTGGTGCGCCGCACGGGCGGGGCCATCGAGGACGTCTCGGACGCCGAGGTGGTCGAGGGCATCCGGCTGCTCGCCGAGACCGAGGGGATCTTCGCCGAGACCGCGGGCGGCGTGGTCGTCGCGACCCTGCGCAAGCTGCTCGCGAGCGGCCAGCTCGACCCGACGCAGGAGACCGTCATCCTCAACACCGGCGACGGCCTCAAGACTCTCGACGCGATCGCCGACCACGTCGGCCCGACCGCGACGATCGCCCACGACGTCGACGAAGTCACCAGAGTCCTAGCCGAACACCACGCCCGCCCGCTCTGAGGTCTTCGAGTTACACCTCCAATCGACGTGTTGAGGGCCCGAAAGTGTCGATTGGACGTGTTACTCGCGACCTCGTCGTGCTGAAGCTGAGGAGAGAGAGACGCTCATGAGTGTGTCAGTGCGGATCCCGACGATCCTGCGTACGTATACCGGCGGCGCGTCCGAGCTGAGCGTGGAGCCGGCCGAGGACACCCTCGCCGGGGTGCTCGACGCGCTCGAGGCGGCGGCGCCCGGCATCCGTGCGCGCGTGCTCGACGACGAGGGCAAGCTGCGCCGCTTCGTCAACGTCTACGTCGACGACGAGGACGTGAGATTCACCGACGGCCTGGCAACACCCACGCCGCCCGGCTCCAAGCTCTCGGTCATCCCAGCAGTAGCCGGCGGCTGACGGCTCCCGCGCGAGCCCGATCACGTGGCGGTCGCCCGTCCCGGCTGTGACCTGCGCTGGGTAGCCGCCAGGTGATCAGGGCGAGGGGTGGCGGGCTATTCCGGGATGGGGTCGTTCTCGGGGTCGACGTAGTGCAGCGCGGCTTCCTCGGCGGTGAGGTCGTCGTCCTCGCCTGAGTCGTGCGCCGTCACGTCGTCGTGCGCGCTGGTCAACGCGTCCTCGTCCTCGACCAGGCGGCCCACGATGCCCTCGCGGTAGCCCTCGCGATGCGGCGCGAACCTCGCCGCGGGGTCGTCGGACCCGTACTCCTCGGTCAGCTCCGCGACCAGGGCGTCCGCGACCTCGTCCCCGGCTTGCCCACGACCGTTGTACGCCGGCTTCCCGTACACCTCGAGCGGGCTGCCGTCGTGGTCGGTCTCGTTCCTGGTCATGCCCCCATTCTGGACCCGTCGGGGCGCTGTTGCGCGGGTTCCGGCGGAGACGATCCAAGGCCCGCCTGGCTTGCACTCGGACCCCGAGAGTGCCAACAATGGGCGTTAGCACTCGACCGGGGTGAGTGACAGCCGTTGGGCTGTTCTCGACCGGACGGGTGGCACGTGCGACCTCCGCTGGTGAGGTCGGGGTGCGGGGCGACCGAAGCGCCGCAGTCCGACCGTCCGTCGCGGGCACCGACGAGGTCCTCCCAACTGCCAGCGAAAGGGATCAGCAGCCACCATGGCGAAGATCATTGCGTTCGACGAGACCGCCCGTCGCTCGCTCGAGCGGGGAATGAACACCCTCGCCGACGCGGTCAAGGTGACCCTCGGCCCGAAGGGCCGCAACGTCGTCCTGGAGAAGAAGTGGGGCGCCCCCACGATCACCAACGACGGTGTCTCCATCGCGAAGGAGATCGAGCTCGAGGACCCGTTCGAGAAGATCGGGGCCGACCTCGTCAAAGAGGTCGCGAAGAAGACCGACGACGTCGCCGGTGACGGCACGACGACGGCGACCGTCCTCGCCCAGGCACTCGTACGCGAAGGCCTGCGCAACGTCGCGGCCGGCGCCAACCCGATGGCGCTCAAGCGCGGCATCGAGAAGGCCGTCGAGGCCGTCAGCGCCCAGCTGCTCGAGATGGCTCAGGACGTCGAGACCAAGGAGCAGATCGCCTCCACCGCGTCGATCTCCGCCGCCGACACCACCGTGGGCGAGATCATCGCCGAGGCGATGGACAAGGTCGGCAAGGAGGGCGTGATCACGGTCGAGGAGTCGAACACGTTCGGCATCGAGCTCGACTTCGTCGAGGGCATGCGCTTCGACAAGGGCTACATCTCCCCGTACTTCGTGACCGACGCCGAGCGCCAGGAAGCGTCACTCGACAACCCCTACATC
>JANMMN010000162.1:0-5640 GCA_031373405.1 Actinomycetes bacterium | reverse complement strand
GCGGACGAACCCGGCCAGCTCGAGCAGCCCGAGCGCCGCCGCCGCCTCGGACGGGAGGACACCGGCGGTGCGGGCCACCGAGTCGAGCGTGGCGGGGCGACGACTCGGCACCCCGTCGAGCACGCGGGCGGAGAGAGGGTCGAGCAGGTCACGCGGCCGAACCGGCCCCGACTCCTCCGGCGCGAGGTCGAGGCCCAGGTCACCGACTGCCTCGATCACCTCCTCCGCGCACGTGACCAGCACGGCCCCGCGACGCACCTCCCGGTGGACGCCCGCCGACATCGCGGAGGTGACCGGCCCCGGCACGCCCAGTCTCGGCCGCCCTAGCCGGTCCGCGTCGCGGACCGTCGACAGCGCGCCGGACCGGACGGCCGCCTCCACGACGACCGTGCCCCGGGTGAGCGCAGCGATGAGCCGGTTGCGCACCAGGAAGCGCCCCCGGTGCGGGGCCGCACCGGGGGGTACCTCGGACACGAGCAGGCCGTCGGCCGCGATCCGGGCAAACAGCGCGTCGTGGCGCGGTGGGTACGCGACATCGACCCCGCAGGCCAGCACCGCGATCGTGATGCCCCGCGCGGCCAGCGCTCCGGTGTGCGCCGCGGCGTCGATGCCGAACGCGCCGCCTGAGACGACGGTCCAGCCGGCGAGGGCGAGGTCAGATCCGAGCTGAGAGGCCACGTGCACGCCGTACGCCGTGGCTGCACGCGCGCCGACCACGGCGACCGAGCGCAGCGCGGAGAGCCGTCGGTCGACCGTGCCCCGGACCCAGAGCGCCCAGGGTGCCGCTTCCCCGAGGTCGTCGAGCTGACTCGGCCACTCGAGGTCGCCGGGGATGACCAACCGGCCACCGACCTCCGCGACCCGCCCCAGGTCAGCGACGGGGTCCGCGACGTCGAGCCGAGCCCGGTAGCGGGCGGCATCGCCGTCGCCGCCTCGCACCCACGCGAGCGCCCCGGTCGCTCCCCGCTCGCGGATCAGCGCCCCGATCCGACTGTCACCGGGCTCGGCGATCCGGGTGACGAGGGCCAGGGCCTCACGCTCGCTCAGGCCGCCCACGGCGTTTCTGCACCTACGTCGCGGTGCAGCAACGCCGTGCCCACGTCGGCCCGGGTGGGTCGGTCGCGACCGCCGAGGTCGGCCACCGTCCAGGCCACCCGCACCACCCGATCGGCGCCGCGCGCGGAGATGAGCCCCCGCGAGAGGGCGGTGTCGAGCGGGGCCGACGCGTCGGGCTCGAGGCCGAAGGCACGGCGCACGACCGGGCCCGGGACGTCGGCGTTGACCCGCCACGGGGTTCCGGTGTAGCGACGCAGGGCCCGGTCGCGAGCCTCGTGCACGCGCGCCGCGACGACCGCCGTGGACTCGGCGTCCGAGACGCCGAACTCGAGGTCGGCGAGCGTCGGGAGGACCAGACCCACTCGCAGGTCGACCCGGTCGAGCAGCGGCCCGTTGATCCGTTGCAGGTAGCGCCGCCGCGCCAGCGCGGTGCACACGCACGCCGGGCCGGAGGTGGCGAGCCCGGTGCCCCCCCGACCGCACGGGCAGGGGTTCATGGCCAGGACGAGGTGGAACCGTGCGGGAAAGCGCACCGAGAACCCCGAGCGCGCCACCACCATCTCGCCGGACTCCAGCGGCTGACGCAGGGAGTCGAGCGCGTTGGAGTCGAACTCCGGCGCCTCGTCGAGGAAGAGCACACCGCGGTGCGCCAGCGACACCAGACCGATGCGGGGTACGCCGGAGCCACCGCCGACCATCGCTGCGTGGCTCGCCGTGTGGTGCGGAGCCTCGAACGGGGGCACGGTGATGAGCCGGCCACCCGAACCCAGCCGACCGGCGACCGAGTGGATGGCGGTGACCTCGAGGGCGGCCTGCTCGTCGAGGGCCGGCAGGAGGCCCGGGAGCCGCTCGGCGAGCATCGTCTTCCCGACCCCGGGAAACCCGGTCATGGCCAGATGGTGCCCACCTGCTGCGGCGAGCTCGAGGGCCACCCGGGCGGCGTGCTGACCCCGCACGTCGCGCAGGTCAGGCACCTCGGGCGGGTCGGGGAGAGGTGCGAGGTCGTCGTCGAGATCGAGCTCGACATCGGGCGCGGGATCGCCACGGACGAACGCGACGAGGCCAGCCAGCGTGCGCACACCGTGCACGTCGATGTCCGGCACGAGGGTCGCCTCGTCGACGTTGGCGCTCGGCACCACGATGCGCCGGGCGCCCGCCGCACGAGCCGCGAGCGCCGCGACGAGCGTCCCCCGCACCGGGCGCACGCGACCGTCGAGGCCGAGCTCGCCAACCACCACGAGCTCGGCGACGACGTCGCCCGGAACCTGTCCGCTCGCCGCCAGGAGCGCCGTAGCGATCGCGAGGTCGAGGGTGGGTCCCCGTTTGGGCAGCTCGGCAGGAGACAGCCCTACGGTGACCCTCGGGCCGGGCCACTCCAGGCCGCTGTTGAGGATCGCGGAGCGGCACCGATCCCGCGCCTCGCCCACGAGCTTGTCGGCGAGCCCGACGACGGAGAAGCCCGAGACGCCGATCGACACGTGCGCCTCGACCCCGATCACGTGGCCGTCGACACCGAGCAGCACGACGCCGCGGGTGCGCGCGATGCCGCTCACGACAACCCACGCACGTGCTCGATGACCGTGCGGCCGCTGCTCGGGCGCAGCACCGAGATGACGTCGACGCGCATGGACCGCGGGCGTACGCCTCGCTCTCGCATCCACCGGATCCCGAGCCGTTCGAGCCGGTGCAGCTTGCGCTGGGTCACGGCCTCGAAGGGGGATCCGTAGGCCAGGCTGCTCCGGGTCTTGACCTCACAGACCACCAGCACGTCGCCATCTCGCGCGACGATGTCGACCTCGCCGATGTCGCAACGCCAGTTGCGCTCGAGGACGACGAAGCCGTCGGCCTCGACATGGCGCACCGCCAGCTCCTCGCCGTACCGGCCCAGCGCGTCCTTGGCCCGGACGACCGCCTCGGTCCTGCTCACGTCGCACTCCCCACCGGGGCGCCGGTGCGCCGCTCGCCACGACCTTCGCCGGGGGCGCGGACCTCGAGCCGGTGCTCACCAGCGCGCCTGGGGACGACCCGCCGGGAGCCCGACGGTGTGAAGAACCTCAGGGCTGGGCGGAGTCCGGGATCTGCAGGTCGGGCTTGGCGAGCTCCTCGACGTTGACGTCCTTGAAGGTGAGGACGCGGACGTTCTTGACGAAGCGCGCCTGGCGGTACATGTCCCACACCCAGGCGTCGGTCATCCGGACCTCGAAGTACACGTCACCGCCGTCGCTCGTTCGGACGTCTACGTCGACGGAGTTGGTCAGGTAGAACCGTCGCTCGGTCTCCACCACATGGGAGAAGAGCCCGACCACGTCGCGGTACTCGCGATAGAGCCCGAGCTCGATCTCTGTCTCGTAGCGCTCGAGGTCCTCTGCCGACATGACTACCTCCCACCGGCGCCCGGTACGAGGGACAGGTCGTCCTCGAGCAGCAGCACGTCGTCATCCTGTCCTACCGGGCGCCCTCGGCCGCCGGGGATCGCCCAGCTGCGCCGGTGCTGCTCGCACGGTCCCACGCTGCGCAGTGCCTCGAGGTGATCCGGGCTGGCATACCCCTTGTTGATGTCCCAGCCGTACGCCGGGTGAACCCGCGCCAGCTCGACCATGAGGGCGTCGCGCGTCGTCTTGGCGAGCACGCTCGCCGCGGCCACCGACGAGCACGAGAGGTCTGCCTTGACCCGTAGCGTGACCGGGGGCGGCTCGATCCAGAGGTCGGGATCGACCACCACCCCGTCGTCGTCGACCAGCGCAGGTGCCGGGCGCGACACCCAGTCAAAGCTCCCGTCGAGCAGGACGTGGTCGGGTCGGTGGGGCAGGTCAGCGAACGCGCGCTCGCCGGCGAGCCGCAGCGCGCGAAGGATCCCGATCGCGTCGATCTCCTCCGCGCTCGAGTGGCCGATCGCCCACGCGGGAGCCCAGCGACGCAACCGCGGCGCGATCCGCTCGCGCGCCGCCGGTGAGAGCAGCTTGGAGTCGCGCACGCCGCTCGGCGCCGACGGGGTGGACAGGTCGACCAGGACGACGCCGACCGTGACCGGACCGGCGAGGGACCCGCGACCCACCTCGTCGACCGAGGCCAGCCAGCGGACGCCGCGGCTGCGCAGGAGGTCACGCTCCACCCGCAGCGTCGGGGCGGTGCTCACGCCAGCACAGCACCGAGCACCCGCACCGTGGCGGGCGGTGGCCCGTCGCGCAGCAGGTCGTCGAGGCGGTCGGCCAGGTCGGGTGGGGCGAGCAGGTCGCTGAGGTCGCGCAGCTCGCCGGGCGAGAACCACCCGTGCCCTGAGAGGTACTCCAGCTCGATGTCGTTGTGGCCGGACGAGTCCGGCTCGAACTCCGCCCCGACCGTCGCGAGGAAGAAGACCTCGTACTGCTGGTAGCGGACGTGGTTGAACGAGAAAAGAAGCTCCCGGTCCCACACCAGCGGGCCCAGCTCCACCGCGCGCCCGGTCTCCTCGAGGAACTCGCGGGCCGCGGCCGCGCGGTCGGGCTCCCCCTGCTCGACCCCACCACCCGGTGCGTGCCAGATGTGGACGCCCGGACGGGCCGGATCGCCGCCGCGGAGCAGCAGGACGCGACCCTGCGCGGAGACCGCGACGACGCGGGCGGCGCGACGCTCCACGGCCCACACCTCATCGCCCGTAGCCACGATCGCGACTCTACGACCCGCTCAGTTCCAGGGCTCGAACGGCTCGTCGATGACGACACCGGCGAGGAAGGGCTCGATCAGCTCCGGGAGCCGCCCGGGGAAGAACCGGTCGGCCGACGCCGCGGACACCAGCTCGGCGACCGGCCACCATCGATGGCCGACGTAGTCCTCGAGCTCCTCCTCCGTGCGCCCCCCGCGGGCCGGCACCGGTCGAGACCCGGCGATGCTCGCCCCGATGACGAGCTCGTGCTGCAGCGTCCGGACCGCACGACGCAGATAGGTCGCGGAGCGGGTCCAGGTGGGCGCGGCGATGTCGTCGGCACGCAGGACGAATCCGGTCTCCTCCGCGATCTCGCGCACTGCCGTGGCGGCGACCGACTCCCCCGGCTCGACCCCGCCCCCGGGCAGCTCCCACCACTGCCCGAGCTCGGGCATCGTCGGGTCGACCGTGCGGAAGAGCAGGATCAGCCCGTCGGCGTCGCGCAGCACCACGCGGATGCTGGTGCGCTCGACGTCGTACGCCGGCCAGTCGGTGACCATCGCTCAGCTCGAGCCTGGTCCCGGCTCGGCCTCTCCCGTGGTGGCGGGAGTGGCCGGTTCCGAGGGCCTCGCGGCCGGCGGCAGGTCGAGCGCGGGGTTCTCGAACGTCACGGGGACCGGCACGCCGCCCCAGCGCGACGCCGGCCAGATCACCGCGACAACACGACCGACGACGTTCTCCACGGGGACCGTGCCCTGGTCCTCCTCGAGGTGGAACCGCGAGTCGGCGGAGTCTGACCGGTTGTCGCCCATCACGAAGAGGCGGTCCGCCGGCACGGTCACGTCGAAGCGCACCTGCGCCGTGCCGTCGCCGGGCTTGAGGTACGGCTCGAGAAGGCCGACCCCGTTCACGACGATGCGCTCCTGCGCGTCGCAGCACACGACGTGGTCGCCCCCGACGCC
>JANMMN010000151.1:0-3199 GCA_031373405.1 Actinomycetes bacterium | reverse complement strand
GACCGCCAGGCTCGCTTCGCCCGAACACGTGCTGCTCGAGATGCTGCGCATCCGGGAGTTCGAGAACCGCGTCCAGTCGCTCTTCAGCGATGGACTCGTGAAGGGCTCCACGCACCTGGCAAACGGTCAAGAGGCCGTGGCAGTGGGCATGGCCGCGGCCATGCACGTCGGTGACCCTGTGCTGTGCACCTATCGGGGGCACCACCACACGCTCGCCCGTGGGCTCACGCTCGAGTCTGCCTTCGCGGAGATCCTCGGCCGCCAGACGGGCTGCTGTGGTGGCAAGGGCGGATCCATGCACCTGACCGACAAGAGTCTCGCGCTGATGGGCAGCTACGCCATCATCGGCAGTCACATCCCGATCGCCGTCGGAGCCGCCTGGGCGTCAACACTCACCCATGACGGTGCAGTGACGTGCTGCTTGTTCGGTGACGGAACAACGACGATCGGCAGCTTCCACGAAGCCCTGAATCTTGCAGCTGTCTGGAAACTGCCCATCGTGTTCATCTGCGAGAACAACCTCTACAGCGAGTACACCGCCATCCACGACGTCGTCCCCGTCGAGCAGCCGGCAGCCGACCGCGCCAGCGCGTACGGGCTCGCACGCATCATCGTCGACGGCAACGACGTCGACGCCGTCGAGGAGACCGTGTCACGCGCTCGAGAGAGAGCAGCGAACGGCGAGGGCCCGTCCCTCATCGAGGCGCTGACCTACCGGCAGGGAGGCCACTCGCGTGCGGATCCGGGCAAGTACCGGCCGCAGGAAGAGGTCGACCACTGGCTCGGCCGGGACCCGATCACGATCTACGCCGATCGGTACGGCGTCGGCCCCGAGCGGCTCGCCCAACTCACGATGGAGGCCCGGGAGGAAGTGGATGCCGCGCTTCAGGCGGCTTTGGCCGCGCCGTCCCCATCGCCCGAGGCTCTGTTGAGCAACGTCTGGAGCGACAGCAGCCGATGACCGTCATCAACTACCGCAAGGCGAACTCCGAGGCCATCGCCCGAGCCATGCGCGAGGACCCGACCGTCGTCTTCCTCGGCGAGGATGTGGCCGTCGCTGGTGGGGCCTTCAAATCCACCGTCGGGCTGTACGAGGAGTTCGGCCCCGGTCGGGTCTTCGACACGCCGATCAGTGAGCAGGCGATCATCGGTGCCGCCATCGGCGCCGCGATGAGGGGACTGCGTCCGATCGCGGAGATCATGTTCGCGGACTTCCTCGGCACCTGCTGGGACGGCATCGCCAACCACGCCGCAAAGATCCGCTACATGACCGATGGTGCCTACTCGGTGCCGATCGTCATCCGGGCCCATGGAGGTGCGGGGCTCGGCTTCGGGGCTCAGCACTCGCAGCTCTACGACGGCCTGGCCATGTCGATCCCAGGGCTGAAGGTCGTCGTGCCGTCGACGCCCAGCGACCTCATCGGCCTGTTCCAATCAGCCGTCCGAGACCCCGACCCCGTCCTGTTCATCGAGCACAAGGCGCTCTTCGACGTCAAGGAGGAACTGCCGCCAGAGGGCTACACGGTTCCGCTCGGCCAGGCACGGGTCGTCCGCCAAGGCTCGGATCTCACCCTCGTGGCAACGGGCGCGATGGTATCTGTCGCGCTCAAGGCAGCCGAACTCGTTCGTGTGAGAGGCATCGACTGCGAAGTTGTGGACCTGAGGACCCTCACCCCACTGGACCTGACGACCGTCCTGACGAGTCTGGCGAAGACCTCACGCCTCATCCTCGTCGAAGAGGGTCCAGGGATCTGTGGATGGAGCAGTGAAGTGGCTGCTCGCGTCGCAGACGAAGGGTTCTGGATGCTGGACGCGCCCATTCGCCGGGTCTGCTCTCCGCACACTCCTACTCCGTTCGCTGAGTCCCTGGAGGCTCTCTGGCTCCCGAGCGCTGAGGCTGTGGCTGCTGAGATCGAGTCCTACTCATGAACCAGGACGCGACGGCGAGCATCGTCATGCCCGCGCTGGGTGAGAGCGTCACCCAGGGCACGGTCACTCGCTGGCTCAAGGCCGTCGGCGACGCAGTCGTCGCGGACGAGCCCCTCCTCGAGGTCTCCACCGACAAGGTCGACACCGAGATCCCCTCACCCGTCGCAGGTGTGCTTCTGTCCATCACCGTCGGCGAGGACGAGACCGTCGCCGTCGGCGCCCAGCTGGGAACGATCGGCTCGGCGGATGAGCTATCGGCACCGACCCCGGCCCCTCTGCCGCCGGAACGCCCGCTCTCGACCACTCAGCCCGGTCCCGCCGCATCGGCGCCTGATCCGTCGGCTGCTGCACCCGGCCCGCCGCTGCCTGCGACTCCCTCGCTGGCTGCCGTCCCGGCGCCCGCCGCCCCGGCGGTCGCCAAAGCCGACGCGTACGTCACCCCTCTGGTCCGACGCCTCGGCGTCCAGCACGGCGTCGACCTGTCCACGGTCACCGGAACCGGCGTCGGGGGCCGCGTCCGCAAGTCCGACGTGCTCGACGCGGCCCTCACGGTGAAGCCGGCGGCGCCGGTGGGGGCCTCCGCGGCCCCGGCCGGTTCGACCCTTGCCGCGTCGCCGTTGCGCGGCCGAACGGAGAAGCTCAGCCGGCTCCGCAAGGTCATCGCGGAGCGCATGGTCGAGTCCCTTCACGTGTCGGCGCAGCTCACCAGCGTCGTCGAGGTCGACGTCACCCGCATCGCGAACCTGCGCGGCCGCGTCAAGCGCGAGTTCGAGGCCCGCGAGGGCGTCAAGCTGTCGTTCCTGCCGTTCTTCTGCAAGGCCTCGATCGAGGCTCTCAAGCAGTTCCCGCAGGTCAACGCGGCCATCAACATGGACGAGGGCACGATCACCTACGTCGATGCCGTGCACCTGGGCATCGCCGTGGACAGTGAGCGCGGGCTCCTGGTCCCCGTCATCCGGGATGCCGGCGACCTCAGCATCGCGGGACTCGCCCGTCGGATCGCCGACCTCGCCGACCGCACCCGCACCAACACGCTGTCCCCGGACGAGCTGAGCGGTGGCACCTTCACCGTCACCAACACGGGCAGCCGCGGTGCCCTGTTCGACACGCCGATCATCAACCAGCCGCAGGTCGCCATCCTCGGGACCGGAGCCGTCGTCAAACGACCTGTTGTCGTCACCGATGCGTCCGGGCAGGACGGCATCGCGATCCGGTCAATGGTCTACCTGGCACTCACCTACGACCACCGCCTGGTCGACGGTGCCGATGC
>JANMMN010000128.1:0-3857 GCA_031373405.1 Actinomycetes bacterium | reverse complement strand
CGCTCTACGCCGCTAACGCCCTACGTCTGACTGCGCCTATGTGCCTGATAGGACCCGGCCAGGGACCCGAGCGATGCGTCCCGCGCTTGCGGCATGATCTTCGCCATGGAGAGTCGGCTGACGCGAACTGAGGCGAGTGGTAGGCGACTACTGCTGGCGGGAGCAGCCTGCCTTCTCGTTTCGATGCTTCTCTATGCGACGCACACGAGCTACTTCGTCGCCCTGTTGCTTGCCCCGGTGGCCGTCTTGTCCAGCTTTTGTTGGAGCCGCCCAGTTCCGGGGCGCGACGTTGCCTGGTTGGGTGGCGCCCACGGTCATCGGAGTGGCGTTGGGTTTGATTGTCGTTGCGCTTGTCACGCGGTTCTGAACGCACCCAAAGCGAGCGAATCCCTCCCATGGGCGCGCCGAAGTGCCTGCCGATAGCGTGCCGCTTCGCGGCGCGCAGAGGGGAGCCGTTCTCACTCACCTTCCTGCGTGTCGAGCCGGCTTCTCGCTCGCATGCCGCTGTGGCGGCCAGTGCTGCTGTGCGCTGCCAGACTGTCCCCCCACGTAGGGTGCCGCCAAGCGCCCGGCAACCGCGATCAGAGGGGGGTGCATTGCCGTGCTACGGCGTTTCGGCGGAGTCACAGGGGTCTTCGTCATCGGGTTCGTACTGCTCGCCCTGATCTTCCGCGACTGGTTCGTAGTCGTTGCTCTTGCGCTGGTGTTCGCGGTCATCGCTCTTGGTCAACTGCTGGCCCGCAGTCGAGCCCGGCGACGCATGACCGAAGCGCACCTGTCAGGTACCCGCCGATGGCGCGGGCGCGTGATCCAGGAGGGGGCCAGCCTCTTCGGAGGACGGTTCTGGTGGACGCTGTTCAACGATGGAGTGCCATCTGACTTCGTCGTGACTCCCGAGTCGCTCAGCCTGGAGCCGACGAGCCTGGGTCGGAAGTGGGGGCGTCTCCACGACGTGGCGGTCCCGTGGAGCAATGTCGTTGGCGCGCACACCAGGGATCTTGGTCGTGAGACACCGGAAGGGAAGGTCTCCTTCGTGCCGCTGACGGCCGTCACGGTGCTGATCGTCGGAGACCTGGTACCGATGATCATGCGCCCGGACGAGTACCTCGCAACCGAGGTCTTGACGCCCAAGGAGCGGGCCGAGATCGACAAGGACATCGACGGCTACCTAGCCGCGCTCCGCGAGACCGTGGGCGCTGACTACGTGTTCGGGGTACTTCCTCTCCAGTTCATCACGCCCGACGCATCAGGGCTCGTGGACGCGGTGACCACACGCGCCCGCGGCTCAATGCCTGCGTCGTAGGCGCGCTGGAAGAACCCATAGCGCGCCGATCCGGGGCACCTGCCGATATCGCTCGGCCCGACTGCTTCGCAGACGTCGCGACTAGGACGCGCCCGCTCGATAGCGCGGGAAACGACGGCGCGCTTGACGGGTGATGAGGTGGTGGGTGGTGCGCCCCGGCGTCAGGGCCAGCGTGGTCGCGCCGGTGGGGTGAACTCCCAGTAGCCGTGCGCGCCAGGTGCGAGGCCAGGGGCGGGCGACAGGTGCCCTCCGCCCTCGTGCACGGAGTGGTGGTGCTTCGAGCAGAGCAGGACCGTGTTGGCGAGGGTGCTGAGGCCGCCGTGCTCCCACTCGAGGACGTGGTGGGCCTCGGTGCGCGAGGTGTCGACGCGGCACCCGCGGAAGGCGCAGTGCCGGTCGCGTGCTTCGAGCGCTCGGCGCAGGCGGGGGTGCACGCTGCGTTCGGTGCGGTGGACCCAGAGGACCTCGACGAACTCCCTCCGCAGCCACGCGGCGAGCTCGCGCCCGGTCAACCCGATCACCCTCGGCCCCGCTGGATCGTCGTCGTGAGCGGAGGAGGGGAGGTCATCCTCGTGGTCAGGTCGCACGAGGGTCGTCACCACGGCGGTGAGGTCGGCGTCGCACATGATCCGCCGGACCGTGTCTGCCGGAACGGCCACGGGCTCGTCCTGCCCGGGCACCCGGAGGTAGCCGGGGAGCCCGGCTGCGACGTCCGCGACATCGGCGGTCAGCATCACGTGCGGCTTCGTGCCGTGCCGGGACCCGAGCACGCCGTTCTCGAGCTGCCGACGCGCCAGCTCGACCAGCGCCAGTGCTAGCAGGTGGGGACGCCGGAGCCGGCGGCTCACGGGATCCAGGGCGGGCGAGCCGTCGACGAGGTCCTCGGGGTGCAGGGAACCGGTGCGGTACCAGCCGTCGACGATCTGGTCGAGCGCGGTCATCACGACGGCCTGGCCCTCGTTGTCGAGGTACGCCGTCAGCACCGCCATCGCTCCCACCGGAGAGCAGGTGAGCTGCTGAGCGTCGTGGGCCTCCATCGCCGCTGCCGAGCTGCCGTCGGGCACGACGGCGTCGCGCAGGCGCCCGATCGACCGGGCGACGTCCTCGACTGTCGCGACCTCGGCGAGCCCCAGGAGGACCTCCTCCGCCAGCGGTCGCTCTCGGGCGGAGATGCTCCAGGGGACGCCGCGGTACACCGAGTCGAGGCCGATGCTGATCTCGCGCGCGGCGGCCCCGCTGATCCGGCCGTCGTTCCACGCCTCCCACGTCGCCGAGCAGCCGTTGCGCAACGCCATGGATCGCTTGATGATCGCCGATGCCTCGCGACCGGAGATGTGCGCCGTCCGCGCCAGCCAGGAGCGGGTGGACCCGAACTCCGCGTCGAGCGCGGCGCCGGTCACGTGCACCTGCGCGGTGGCGCGGGAGGCCACGGCCTGAGCCGCGTCGATCGAGCGGATCAACAGCGTGAGGAACGCCGGCAGCGACCCGATGGCCACGTGCTCCACGCCGCCGGCCGCGGTGAGCGCGGTGAGGTCCGACGCGGCCGCGTCGAGGCGGAGTGCGGCCTGCGCGATCTCGTACTCGAGCTGCACGGGTGGATTCATGACCGAACACATGTATGAATGCTATCTCGAGGGTCCGACAGTGGGACCCGCAGAATCGTCAATGGGGACAACTACTTCCAGCGATCCACGGCGTCCTCCGGTGCGCCCGCAGTGCCCCGTCCGGGTGGTGGGCGGCCGCACACGAAGTCGGTTGCGTCGCCGCCCTCACGATGGGCGTCCGGCCCGGCTCGCCGTACCGTCGTGCCATGACCATGCTGCGTGACCTGCTCGCGGGCGGCGCAGCCGCGATAGATGGCGGGCTCGCCTCCGAGCTCGAAGTTCGTGGTCACGACCTCACGGGCACGCTGTGGTCGGCGCGGCTCCTGCGCGACGACCCTGCCGCGATCCGCGACGTGCATGCGGCGTACTTCCGCGCCGGTGCGACGGTCGGGATCTCCGCGTCGTACCAGGCTTCTCGCGAGGGTTTCCTCGCCCACGGACTCCCTCCCTCCGAGGCCGACCGGCTGCTCGCGCTCTCCGTCGGGCTCGTCGCGCAGGCCCGCGATCTCGTCGCGGCGGAAGGTGCGACGCGGCCGATGCTCGTGGCCGCGTCGGTCGGGCCGTACGGCGCGACCCGCCACGACGGGTCGGAGTATCGCGGTCGCTACGGCGTCGCGCACGACGACCTCGTGCGCTTCCACCGCGAGCGGCTCGACGTGCTCGTCACGACCGCGCCCGACCTGCTCGCGATCGAGACCGTGCCGGACGTCGACGAGGCGCACGCCGTCGCCGAGGCGCTCGCGGGGATCGACGTACCCGCGTGGATCTCGTTCTCCTGCGCCGACGACCGGCACACGTGCGCAGGGCAGCCGATCGAGCTCGCGGCTGCCGTCGTGGCCGCCACGGCGTCGTTCGACGCGATCGGCATCAACTGCACGAAGCCCGAGCACGTCACCGGCCTGGTCCGACGGATCCGTGCCACGGCACCCGACCTCCCGATCGTCGTCTAC
>JANMMN010000116.1:0-2045 GCA_031373405.1 Actinomycetes bacterium | reverse complement strand
GCGCTGGGTCGCGACGGCCTTGTCCATCGCCGTCTTGATGGCTTTCTGGAACTCGGGCGACAGGGCCAGGAACTTCTTGCGGTTGGCATCTGCGAGAGAGCCGACCGCCCCACGCTCCGCCTTGCCAGCCAGCACAGCGTTCTGGAACGCGGCGAGCATCGTCACCGGGTCCTCCAGCACTATGCGACCCTCTCCGTCCGCGCGAGCGATGAGATCGTGCGATGGGTCGATGTGGGCCTCACGCAGCAGGGCCGCGGGCAGGGTGGGGCGCCGCTTCGCGTCGAGGCCGACACGAAAGCTCATCACGGTCGATCCTTCGTGGCTCATGCCACCCACTGTACGGACGATGGTGGGACGGCGCAACAATCTCCCACATTCCCCTGTGGCGCCCACGCAAGCTCGGCGGCCGCCAGTCGCAGCGGCGCCTCAGGCATCAAGGCTGCGGTGCGTCATGTCGGTCCCCGCCGTGCAGGAGCGGGCGCGACCGCGCTGTTGGGGCTGACGGCTGTGCGCGCACGGGTCAGCGGGTCAACCGACCCGAATGGAGGCCCTCGTGACATCCCTCGGCGGCCGCATGCCCAGCCGCCAGCCTGGACCCGGCCACCGCGGAGGGTCTCGGTCGAGCTGTGTGGCGTGGAGCGCCTCCCGTGTGAACGGTAGCGCCTCCATTGTGTGGATTGTAGTGTTCGTAGTGTGTGGATGGTAGTGTAGCCAAGGTGGGGAGGATGGTGGGGAGCATGCCGAACGCTGCGGACTTTCGGACTGGGTACGTGCGCCGTGTCATCGACGACGAGCTGGACGCGTTGCTGCCCGAGATCGGCGCGCTCCTCATCGACGGGCCCAAGGCGGTCGGCAAGACCGCGACCGCCATGCAGCGCGCTGCGACGGTGCGCCGCCTGGCCAGCCGCGCCGAGCGGGAACTGGCCGCGGCCGATCCGGTACAGGCTCTGGCCGGGCCGCACCCTGTCCTGCTCGACGAGTGGCAGCGGGTCCCCGACATCTGGGACGAGGTCAAGACCGACGTCGACGACCACCCAACCGGCGGCCGCTACCTGCTCACCGGCTCCGCACCCACCGGATCCACCCACTCCGGCGCCGGACGGATCCCGTCGCTGCGGATGCGCCCGCTCACCCTCCCCGAGCGCGGGGTCGTCGCACCATCGGTCAGCCTCACGACGCTGCTCGGGGGCGGCCTGCCCGCAGTCACGGGGTCCTGCCCGCTCGGGCTGGGTGACTACACCGACCTGATCGTGGCCTCAGGATTCCCGGGACTGCAGCACCTGTCGGTGCGCGCGGCCCGCGCCCAGCTCGACGGATACCTCGCCGGGATCGTCGAGGTCGACATGGAGGAGGCCGGGCACAAGGTGAGGCGCCCGGCCGCGCTGCAGGCCTGGATGAGGGCCTACGCCGCCACGACCGCGACGACCACGTCGTGGGAGAAGGTCCGAGACGCCGCAGGCCCAGGCAGGGACACGCGGCCCGCGCGGAGCACGACGATCCCCTATATCGAGGCCCTGACCCGGCTGCGAGTCCTTGACGACATCCCGGCCTGGATCCCCAGCCTCAACCACCTCAACCGGGTGGGCCAGGCACCCAAGCACCACCTCGCCGACCCGGCGCTGGCCGCGCGACTGCTCGGTCTGGGCAGCGCCGACCTGCTGCGCGGGGAGGGCCCCGATCGCGTCGCGGCGGACGGGACCTTCCTGGGGGCGCTGTTCGAGTCGCTGGCCGCGATGAGCGTTCGCGTGTTCGCCTCCGCGGCGCGCGCGAACGTCTCGCACCTGCGGCTGCAGGACGGACGCCACGAGGTGGACCTGATCGTGGAGCGCGACGACCACAAGTACGTGGCGTTCGAGGTGAAACTGTCCGGCACCGTCGACGATCGCGACACGGCGCACCTGCGGTGGCTGCGTCGCGAGGACGGGGCCCACATGCTCGACGCGGTCGTGCTCACCACCGGCGCTCACGCCTACCGTCGCGCGGACGGCGTCGCCGTGGTTCCCCTCGGCCTGCTTGGTCCCTGAGCATCCAGCGCCGAGGCAGCG
>JANMMN010000080.1:0-12015 GCA_031373405.1 Actinomycetes bacterium | reverse complement strand
AGAAGTCCCGCGGGCTGCCAGCACAGGGTCACGTCGGGATGCGCACCTGGAACGCGCTCATCTCCGGCGCGAAGCCTGCGGCCGTCGCCAAGCCCGCTGCTGTGACGACCACGGCCAAGAAGGCCGCGGCCGCTCCCGCGTCGCGCACGACCGTCCGGGCCAACGTCACGGCCGGCCGGGTGTGCCCGGCTCCTGGTGCCTCGTTCGGTGACGGCTGGGGTGTCGCTCGCGGCAGCCGATCGCACAAGGGCATGGACATGTCGGGACGTATGGGCTCGCCGATCCTGGCCATCGAGGCCGGCGTGGTCATCCGCGAGGGTCGTCAGCGCAACGGCGCACTGCGGATCGTGCTCCAGGGTCGCAGCGGCTCGAAGTTCTACTACGGGCACATGTCGAAGGACCTCGTCCGGGCCGGCTCGCGCGTGACGCGCGGGCAGGTCATCGCGCTCATGGGCGACACGGGCAGCCCCGGCCAGGTGCACCTGCACTTCGAGTACTGGAAGAGCGGCGGCGAGTCCGCGGCGGTCAACCCCGCGAGCCTGCTGCGCTCGCTCTGCTGATCCGAGGGCGTCAGATCCCGGTGGTCGAGCGCGGGTAGGCGACCGCCGGGTCGGTGAGCACGTTGACCAGGTACGGCATCCCGCTGGCGAAGGCGCGGTCGAGCGCGGCTCCGAGCTGCCTCGGGTCGGTGACTGTCTCTCCACCGCCGCCCAGGGCCGTGACGACCTGGTCGTAGCGCGTGCCGGGCGTCAGCTCGGCCGCGACGTCGTAGGAGTACAGGAACTGCATCGGGTGCTTCTCCAGGCCCCAGATGCCGTTGTTGCCGACCACCATGACCACCGGCAGGTCGTGCCGGACGAGCGTGTCGACGTCCATCAGCGAGAAGCCGGCGGCGCCGTCGCCGAGGAGCAGCACCACCTGGCTCGACGGGCGTGCTAGCCGCGCGGCGATCGCGTAGCCCAGACCCGTGCCGAGGCAGCCGTAGGGGCCGGGGTCGAGCCAGCCCCCCGGGCGTGCTGGCTCGACGTACCTCCCGGCGTAGGAGACGAAGTCGCCACCATCGCCGATGACCACCGCGTCCTCCGCCAGGCGCGGCAGCAGCTCGCCGTAGATCCGGGCAGGGTGGATGGGGTCGCGCTCGCTGCGCAGGTCGTCGGCGTCCTTGGCGGTCGCGGCGGAGGCGACGGCCGCGAGCCGACCGGCCCAGTCGTCGTACGACGGCCGGCGCAGCAACGCCCCGACGCCGTCGCGGATCGCGTCGAGCACCAGGGCGAGGTTGCCGGACGCGTGGCCTGCGAGCGACGCATGCCCCGAGACGTGGGCGGGCGAGTCCGCCACATGGACGACCTTCGCCGGGCTCGCGCCGTCCTTGCCGCCGAAGCTGCCGTACCCGAGCCGGAAGTCGAGCGGGGTGCCCACCACCACGACGAGGTCCGCCTCGCCGAAGGCGGTGCTGCGAGCCCGGGTGACGAGCAGCGGGTGGCCCGCCGGTACGACGCCGCGGCCCATGCCGTTGGCGATCACCGGGATGCCGATCCCCTCCACGAACCGCAGGGCGGCGTCCTCGGCGCGTCCGGCCCACACGTCGCCGCCCAGGACGAGGACGGGGTGGCGGGCCTCGCCCAGCAGGCGCACGATCTCGTCGACGTCGTCCGGGTCGGGTGGCAGCGCGCTCGCGGGGGTGGGTGTGGCCGCCGGGACGTCGGCGTAGGAGAACAGCACGTCCATCGGCACGTCGAGGAAGACGGGGCCGCGATGCGGTGAGCCAGCTGTCGTGAACGCGTCGGAGACCGCGGTGCCGATCGCCGCAGTGGAGTGCACGGTCGCGGCGTGCTTGGTGACCGGGGCCAGCAGCGGCGGTTGGTCGAGCTCCTGCAGAGCGCCTGTGCCCCAACGATTGTCGGGGGAGCGGCCTCCGATCACCACGAGCGGCGAGCCGTTGAAGTGGGCAGTGGTCATGCCACTGACCGCGTTGGTGACGCCCGGCCCGGCGGTGACGACGGCGAGCCCAGGAGTGCGGGTGAGCTTGGCGGTGCCTTCCGCGGCGAACACCGCGGTCTGCTCGTGGCGTACGTCGACCAGGCGCATCGCCGGTGTGCCCGCCTCGACGCCGGCCTTGCCGCCGACGGCCGCGTCGTAGAGCGGGAACACGTGCGCGCCCGAGAGCGTGAACATCGTGTCGACGCCGTGCGCGAGGGCGGCCACCACCGCGTGCGTGCCGCCGTGGGCATTGAGTGAGGGGGTCTCGTCGTTCATGCTCGGAAACCTAGTCGCCGGATGGCCGCTCGGGGGCAGTCAGGTCGAGGTCGACGACGTCGGCGACGTGCGCGAAGCCGAGGCGCTCGTAGAGGGCGTTGCTGGTGGGGTTCGCGGAGTCGGTGTAGAGCATCACGATGTCCGTGATCGGGAGCAGGTGCTCGACGACGGCACCGGTGACGGCAGCGCCGTATCCACGCCCGCGCAGCGGGACGGGCGTGTAGACCGGTCCGACGCGGGCAACGATGGCGCCGGGTGTCGACACGGCGGCTGCGTGCCCCGCCATCGCCACCGGCACGCCGTCGACCTCCCAGTACCAGAGGCGCCCGAGGCTCGCTCGCGCGGCAGCCTGGTTGTCCACGACGAGAACGCCTGCCTCCGTCGTGAACTGATCGAGCCAGCCCACGGCATGCTCGACGTCGTCCTGCGTCACGAGCCGCGCGACGCCGACAGTCGTCGGCGGACGGAGGTAGTGGCCGAGAACGAGGATCCGCTCCCCCATGGCGATGGTGGCCCTGACGCCCACACCGACGGCCACGTCGTGGGCGATCTCGACGGGGCACATCGCCCCGTGCACCGGTGCCCCGGAGCCGGCCGCCGCCGCACCGATCGCGCGCGCTGCGGCAGGCGGCATCGGACCGAGCACCAGCTTGTGGGGCAGGGTCCACACGGCCGCCCCGACCACCGCACCTCCGTCCTCCGCGACGTACCAGAACATCCGGTCGTAGGTCCGCGCCCCGTCGGCGACCGAACGTGCGATCGACCCGAGGATGTTGGTGCGCACAGGATCCGCGGCGCGCAGGTCGTGGGTGGCCGCGAGGAACTCCGCGGCGTCGGGCAGCTCGCGCACCCTCATCAGGCACCTCCAGTCGGGGTGCCCATGGTGGTGGCTGGACCAGGCGGGGGTCGAGCGGGTTGCGGGTGGGTCCCGCCCTGCCGCGCATAGGCTGGGGCGCGTGGCCAGGTTCGATGACGTCGCGCGCGAACGCACCGACCTGTCCGATGCGGACCTCGACCACCTGCGCGCCCTCGTTGCCGACTGGACCCTGCTCTCGGACCTCGCGTTCGCCGACCTGGTGCTCTGGCTGCCGACGTGGCACGGGGGCGGATTCGTCGCAGCGGACCAGGTGCGTCCCACCACCGGCCCCACCCTGCTCTTCGATGACGTCGTGGGGCACTACGCGGCCCGGGGCCGCCGTCCGCTGCTCGACCGCGCGGTGGCGGGTCGCGTCGTTGTCGCAGACCGGGGCGTCGCCGGACCCGCGGCGATCGAGACGATCCCGGTGATCCGCGCCGGCCGACTGGTCGGCGTCATCGAACGGCACTCGGGCCTGAGCGGGCGTGCCATCGGGCGTCTCGAGCAGGCCTATATGGAGGCTGCTGACGAGCTCGCCGCGATGGTCGTGGATGGCACCTTTCCTCCGTTGCAACCACTGGCGCGCACGGGATCCCCGCCGCGCGTCGGCGACGGCCTCGTCCGCCTCGACGCCCAGGGTGTCGTGCTGTTCGCGAGCCCCAACGCGCGCTCGGCGTATCACCGGCTCGGGCTCGCCACCGACCTCGTCGGCGTCGACCTCGCTCGCACCAGCGCGAAGCTCGCCCGGCGACCGGGGCCGGTCGACGAGGCGTTGGCCGTGGTCGCCTCGGGCCGTGCCGCCGGTGGTGCGGAGGTCGAGAACTCCGGCGCAGTGGTGACGCTACGAGGTGTTCCGCTTCAGCGAGCGGGTCGGCACACCGGCTCGCTCGTGCTCGTCCGCGACGCGACCGAGATCCGTCGCCGCGACCGGGCGCTGCTGAGCAAGGACGCCACGATCCGCGAGATCCACCACCGGGTGAAGAACAACCTGCAGACGGTCGCGGCCCTGCTGCGGCTGCAGGCGCGGCGGATCGACTCTCCGGAGGCGAGGGAGGCCCTCGACGAGGCGGTGCGTCGCGTGGGTGCCATCGCGGTCGTGCACGAGACCCTGGCCCACACACCCGGGGAGAAGGTCGACGTCGACGAGGTCGCCGACAAGATCGTGGCGCTCGTGCGTGACATGTCCCTGGCATCCCGCTCGGTGTCGGTGGCGCGCACCGCGTCCTTCGGGATCCTGCCCGCCGAGATCGTGACCCCGCTGGCGATGGCCCTCGGTGAGCTGCTGCAGAACGCGGTCGTGCACGGGGACGGCGCTGATGTGCGGCTCTCGCCGCACCGCGAGGGCAAGACGCTGGTGGTCGACGTCGACGACGGGGGTCCGGGGATCCCGGACGGCTTCGACCCGTTCGGCACCGGACGGCTCGGGCTCCAGATCGTGCACACCCTGGTGACCGACGAGCTCGGGGGCGAGCTCGAGCTAGGACCGGGCCCAGACGGTCGAGGTACCCGCGCCCGGGTGCGGGTCCCCTTGCCCGACTGAGCCACCGGGCTCACCTCGCGTGCCGGGCTGGTGGCCACGACGTGCTCTCGCGATCAGTCGCCAGGACGAGGCGCGAACGGGCCGTTCGGGGTCAGAGGCCGGCGCGGGCGGCGCGGGCGCGGGCGTTACGGCGCTTGAGGGCGCGGCGCTCGTCTTCGGAGAGTGCGCCCCAGACTCCGGCGTCCTGGCCGCTCTCGAGGGCCCAGGTGAGGCACTGGTCGACGACCGGGCAGCGACGGCAGACCGCCTTCGCCTCCTCGATCTGCATCAGCGCGGGGCCAGTGTTGCCGATCGGGAAGAAGAGCTCGGGGTCTTCGTCACGGCAGGCCGCCTCGTGGCGCCAGTCCATGCGGTGTCCTCCTGGTGTTCCGGCACGGCTGCGCCGGAGTGATCCTCGGGTGGCCCTGACCGCATCGGGTGAACGCGATCACGAGCCCCTCCGCGACGACGTCGCCGACCGGGGGGTCGACTGCAGGACGCTCGGAGGTGCCGGCAGACCCTCGATGAGGGCGGGACGACAAGCCTCGACCCTCACACAACGCGCAAGAGGTGTCCAGGGTTTCCCGTCGAGGATTGCCCGAACTTCCTGTCGGCTTGATCACACAGCGTGGCCGGAGGCACGGGGCCGCGCTCAGACCAGGACCTGCAGCACCCGCGGGACGGAACGGAACGTGACCGACGACACCAGGCCGTGGGAGTCGCCGTCGACCTGCAGAGAAGTCGGGCGAGCGGCGGAGATGGTGATCTCGGACTGGTCGTGCAGGGTCAGCAGCCCGCCGAACGGGTAGGGGGTCCGTCGGCGCAGGAACATCCGGCGTACGTGCCCCAGGGTGTGCAGCACCGCGAGGCTGCGCGGGGCGAACAGGTCGAGCCCGGTGTCGAACGACGCCCGGGGGCAGGGGTCGACCGCGATCGGGCCGAGGAAGGTCCAGGGCGAGGAGTTCTGCACGACCGCGAGGAACACGCCCTGGACCTCGGGCACTCCCGGCCGCCGGACCGTGAGGGCAGGCTCGCGCCGCTCGGTCTTCACCACGATCTGGGTCACGGCGGTGCTGACATAGCGGCCGGGCGACGCGGGCGCCCCGTCGGCCCGTTGGCGCTCCATCTCGGCGATGATCTCGGCGTCGACGCCCAGCCCCGCGTTGCACGCGAACCAGCGCTGTCGGCCGTCGAAGCTCGCGAGCCCCAACCCGATCGTGCGGGTGCGCTTGTGCTCGAGTGCCTCGATGAGCGCACCCGTCGCCTCGACCGGGTCCTCGGGCAGCCCGATGCTGCGGGCGAGCACGTTGGCGCTGCCGCCCGGCACCGTTCCGAGCACGGGGACGTCGTGCCCCGGGCCGTCGGCGAGCAGGCCGTTGACCACCTCGTTGACTGTGCCGTCACCGCCGAGGACCAGCACGACGTCGAGGCCGTCGCGGCGGGCCTGGCGGGCGAGGTGCGTGGCGTGCGTGCGGTGCGTGGTGTCGGCGACGTCGAGGTCGATCGCCGAGGACAGCGCGTGCACGATCACGTCGCGGCTGCGCGGGGTCGTGCTGGTGGCCCGAGGGTTCACCACCAGCAGTCCGCGCATACGACCGAGAGTACGACGCGATCGCACGGTGTCTCGCCGGTCCTGGCCCACCCGTACTGTTCTCGCGTGACCGAGCCGGCCCCCGCTCTCGACTCCCCACGCCCCCGACCCCTGCTCGCAGCCGTCGGGATCGCCGCCGTCGAGGCCGTGGCGGTGCTGGCGTACGCCGTGGCCATCGGCATCTCGGCGTTGACGAACGCCGGCTCGATCGCGGCGCCACCGGTCGAGATCGGCCTTTACCTGATCTTCGCCGCAGGCATCGGTGCGTGCGGCGTCGGGCTCTGGCGCCGGCGCAGCGTCGCGCGCACGCCCTTCGGGGTCGTCCAGCTCTTCGGTCTTGTCGTGGGCTACACCCTGCTGCAGGGCGACGGCGACGACGTGCACCGCGTGGGCTACGCCGTGCTGGCCACGGCCGTGGTGGGGATCGCTCTCGTGCTGAGCCCGACGCTCGCCGAGTCGCTCGACACCTGACCTGCGGGTGCGGTCGGCGTACGACGATCAGTCAGTGTCGGTCATGCCCTCGCGCAGCGTCGCCAGCGACCGCGCCAGCAGCCGCGAGACATGCATCTGGGAGATGCCGACCTCGTCGGCGATCTGGCTCTGGGTCAGGCCGTGGAAGAAGCGCAGCACCAGGATGCGTCGCTCGCGCGCGGGCAGCGCAGCCAGCAGCGGCTTGAGCGACTCGCGGTACTCCACCCCCTCGAGGTCGGGGTCCTCGGCGCCGAGCCGGTCGGCGAGCAGCGGCGAATCGGCATCGCCGCCGATCTGCGCGTCGATGCTGCTGGTGCTGTAGGCCTGCGCGCCCTCGAGACCCTCGATGACCTCGTCCTCGGAGATGCCGAGGTGCTCGGCGAGCTCGCCGACGGTGGGGGAGCGGCCGGACTTCTGGGAGAGCTCAGCGGTTGCCCGCCCGAGGGAGATGCGGAGCTCCTGCAGTCGGCGCGGCACGCGGATCGCCCAGCCCTTGTCGCGGAAGTGCCGTTTGATCTCGCCGACGATGGTCGGGGTCGCGTACGTCGAGAACTCCACGCCTCGCTGCGGGTCGAAGCGGTCCACCGCTTTGATCAGGCCGATCGTGCCGACCTGGACGAGGTCATCGAGCGGCTCGCCGCGGTCGCGGAAGCGGCGGGCGAGGAAGTGAACGAGCGGCAGGTGCAGGGTGACCAGCTCGTCGCGGGCGCTGCGGTGCGCAGGGTCCTCGGCATCGTGGCTCGCCGTGATCGCGATGAGCTCGCGCTCGCGCGTGCGCTCCCTCTCGCCCCAGCGGGAGGAGGACCGCGGCTCGGGCACGGAGTGGGTCACCGTGTCCTGGTGCGGAACGAGGCCGTGCTCGGTCATGCGTCGACCGAGGTCGCGGCGCTGCGCGAGGTGCGCAGCAGCACGGTGATCCCCGAGGCATCGACCGTCGCGGTGACGTCGTCGACGAGTGCGGTGAGCACCGCCCAGGCGAACGTGTCGGTCGGCGGGAGCGTCCCCGCGGTCGTGCGGGCGTGCAGCGAGATGTCGAGGCGACCCCGGTCGAGCGGGGTGAGCTCGCAAGTGATGTCGCTGCCAGGGTCGGCGTCCGCGATGAGCATGGCGGCGACCTCGTCGACGGCCAGCCGTACGTCCTCGAGCCGGTCGACGCCGAAGTCGAGCCGTGCGCAGCACGCGGTCGCGGCGGTGCGCACCAGCACCACCCAGGCGCTCGACGCCGGGATGGTCAGACGGATCGGGTTGCCCACGGTCGCGAGGCTAACGGCCGGTCGCGTCGCGCGCCGCACTACCGGACGGTCAGGGCTGCGAGCCGCGTCAGCGCGTCACCCTCGACGCGCTGGACGGTCCACTCGTCCATCGGCTGGGCGTCGATCGAGCGGTAGAAGCCGATCGCCGGCTCGTTCCAGTCGAGCACCCACCACTCGAGGCGCTGGTAGCCACGTTCGACGCAGACCTGCGCCAGCGTGCGCAGCAGTGCGCGGCCGTAGCCGGTGCCGCGCAGCTGCGGGCGGACGTAGAGGTCCTCGAGGTAGATCCCGTGGGTGCCGGTCCAGGTCGAGGTGTTGAGGAACCAGAGCGCGAAGCCCCCGAGCGCCGTGCCGTGCTCGTGATCGGCGTGCTCGACGACGTGCGCGTACGCCGCGGGCAGCCCGTGGGGCGTGGTGGACGCGACACCGGGTGCCTCCGGCGTACCACCGAAGAGAAGCGCGGTGAGCTGGTCGACGCTCATGCGCACCGCGTGCGCGGAGCGCTCGTACTCCGCGAGCTCGAGGACGAGAGCCAGGATCTCGGGCACGTCGTCCGGGGTCGCGGGGCGGATCCGGCCGTCGGTCGCTGCTTCGCGCATGCAGCCAGCCTGGCCTACTGCGCTGTGCACGGGATCGTCGCCCTGTCGCAGTGCGCGTGCGCGAGCGGTGGTGCGGTCGATGAGGCATCCTCGAGGTCCCAACCCGACGACGAGGGACGGCGATGACCGGGACCGACCCGCGCTCGTGGACGGTCGACCTGCTGTCGGCGGCGTACCGCTCCGGGGAGCTCTCTCCGGTCGAGGTGGCGCAGGCGTGTCTCGAGCGGATCGAGGACGCGGACCCGGCGCTCCATGCGTTCGTCGGTGTCGATGCGGTCGCCGCGATCGAGACCGCCCGCGAATCCCAGGAGCGTTGGCGCGCAGGCGATCCGCGCGGCGACCTCGACGGTGTGCCGGTGACGGTGAAGGACATCATGCCGGTGCGCGGGTGGCCGACTCGGAAGGGTTCGAATCACACGGCGGGGCTACGCCCTGCTGAGGAGGATGCGCCGACCCCGGCCCGACTCCGCGAGGCGGGCGCGGTGCTGCTCGGGCTGACGACGACTCCGGAGTTCGGCTGGAAGGGCGTGGGGGACAGCCCTTTCACCGGGATCACACGCAACCCGTGGGACCCCTCACGGACGCCGGGAGGCTCGTCGGCCGGTGCGGCGGTGGCGGCCGCCACCGGCATGGGTGTGCTGCACGTCGGCACCGACGGAGGTGGCTCGATCCGCATGCCCGCGGCGTTCTGCGGGGTCTTCGGGCTCAAGCCGACGCACGCGATCGTGCCGATCCACCCGGCCGCGGTCTCGGGGCTGCTCAGTCACATCGGACCGATGACCCGCACCGTGCGCGACGCGGCACACCTGATGAGCGTCATCGCCCGACCCGACCCGTGCGAGGTGTATCCCTCGCTGCACGACGGGCGCTCGTGGCTCGACGGGATCGAGGACGGCGTCGTCGGGTTGAAGGTCGCGTACGCACCGGTCTTCGCCCGCGCCCAGGTCGACCCCCAGGTCGCCGCAGCCGTGCAGGACGCGGTTCACGTGCTCGCCCAGCTCGGCGCCGAGGTGGAGCTGATCGGGCTCCCGGGGCCTGACGTGCACGACGCCTTCCTCACCCTCTGGGACGCGGCGCTGTGTCGCGCACTGGCGGGGATGACCGAGGAGCAGCTCGCGCGCAGCGACCCCGGTCTTGTCGCGACCGCCGAGCGCGGTCGAGCGATCAGCGCGCAGGACTACCTCGACGCTGATGCCGTTCGCGGGACGCTGACCCGGGTGATCTCGATGCTGTTGACGCGATACGACGTGCTGGTCTCCCCGACCGTGCCGGTCCTCGCGTTCGCAGCCGGCTCGGACGTGGCGGACCCGCGGACGCAGGCGCACTGGGTCGACTGGACCCCGTTCACCTACCCGGTCAACATGTCCCGGCACCCGGCCGCCGCTGTGCCCGTGGGGCTCTCACGTGAGGGCCTGCCGATGTCGATGCAGGTCGTCGGTCGGCACTTCGCAGACCGCACAGTGCTGCGCGTGGCCCGGGCCTATGAGCGTGAGCGCCCGTTCGCACTGCCGCCCGCCTGAGCGACCGGGTCGGTCGATACGTTCTCCGCATGAGCGATGACGCCAGGCGCTGGTGACCACGCGGTGACGAGACGACGCAGTCTGCGCGCCGTGGCCGTCGGGGCTGCCGTGAGCGTGGCTCAGGCGCTCCCCAGCACGGTCGGCTACACCGTCGCCGGATGGGTCGGCGACGTCATGTCGCTGACGGCACGAGGGATGCGACGTCAGTACGACGACAACGTCACGCTGGCCTTCGGCGCACCGCCCCCGGACCTGGCCAGGCTGCGCCGACGAGCGTTCCGCAACCTGGCGTGGAACTACCTCGAGCTGGCCACCATCCCGGCGATGAGCCGCGAGCGTCTGCTCGCCGCGGGCTCGATCGAGGGGCTCGACGCCGCCCTGGCCGAGACCGCCAGACTCGGTTCGACCGGCGCCGTGATCGCCTTCGCCCACGTCGGCAACATCGAGATGCTGGGCCATCTCGGTGCGCGCATGCCCGGCAACCGGCTCGCCGTCGTGGTGGAGCGCGTCGCCGACAAGGAGATGTTCGACCTCATCAGCGATCTCCGCACCTGCCACGGGCTGGAGGTCATCGCGGCCGACGAGCCGCGCCGCATCCTCGGTGCGCTCAGGGCGGGAACCCACCTGATCGTCGCCTGCGACTACGACAGCCTGGGCGGTGGGCTGGTCACCGAGCTGTTCGGGCGCCCCGCCCGGCTCCCCGTCGGCGCCGTGCGACTGGCGCTGACCTGTCATGCGCCGCTGCTGATGGCCGAGGGCTGGCGTGACCGCGACGAGGACCCGAGCCACTTCCAGGCACACGTGCTCGGACCGCTCGATGTCGCGAGGTCAGGCAACCGCGACGCCGACGTACGGCGAGCCGTCGAGGATCTCGCCCGGCTGCTCGAGCGTCACGTCTCAGCACACCCGGACCAGTGGCTCGCCTTCCGAGACGTCTCGGGCCAGGTGTGAGGTCGGTGAACGGCGCTCCAGGACGACGACGTCCGCTGAACTGACGCCGACGCACGCCGTGGCGTTTGACCCCCTACACCTTCGCGCCCCGCCGCGACCTCGGAGATCGCGGCACGAGCGAGACGCCTCTCTTGACGGTGGCTGCGGCCGGTGCGCTGAGGTCGCGACCCCCCGCATTGCCCTCGCAGCAGTTGCCGTGCGCGGCTCCGGGGGTGTCGAGGGATTCACACCAAGGCTTCACCGAAAGCGTGACAGTTCTCCACGTGCGCGGAGGAATGTCGAGGTAACGGATCCAGGAAGGATCATCATGAGAATTCAACTTCGTTCAGCACTCGTCGGCAGCGCCGCAGTGATCGCACTGCTGGCTGCTCCCGGTGCGGCGCTTGCTTCCCAAGCGAGTGACGCGAGCACCGAGCCCGCCCCCACGGCGACCGTCGCGATGACCGACCTGCCCCCCGGCATGCTCAAGATGATGACCGCGCCGGGACACGAGAATTTCATGGCGTCACGCGGTCACGAGCACGCGATGAACTCGCCGGGTCACCAGGCGATGATGATGGACTAACGCGTCTCGACGCCTGGGCTGACCGGCGGCGATCGACATTGCCGAGACTGGGATTCCGCAACTGCTGTGATCGGCATGCGGAACGACTGTGCCCCCGGTCAGCCCTAGACGTCAGGGTCGCCCGCTGCCGCCCGTGGGCGACGCCACATGTCAATGGCCATGTGAACGTACCCGCTGGTGGCCATGAGAAGTCCCCACGTGTGGCCAGTGAAAGTCCCCACCTCGCGTCCGTCGTGTCTGTCGGGTGCTGAGGCCCTTAGCGGTGACGGTGGCGGTGTCGAAGCCTTCACCGCTCACCGCTCACCGCTCAGGGGACGCCATTGTTGTCAGCGAGGAAGCACCTGTGGCCCGGAGACGAGGACCGCACCCGGTCCGGCATGGTCGCCACGCTGGGCGTCATGCGGACCGGGTGCGGACTGAACGGGTCAGATTCA
>JANMMN010000075.1:0-5662 GCA_031373405.1 Actinomycetes bacterium | reverse complement strand
CGTCGGCACGAGGTTGAAGGCCTGGAAGACGAAGCCCACGCTGTCGCGGCGCAACCGGGTCAGGGCCTTGTCGGAGAGGGACGAGACCTCGGTGTCGCCGATCCACACCCGGCCACCGCTGATCGAGTCGAGCCCGGCCAGGCAGTGCATCAGGGTGCTCTTGCCCGAGCCCGACGGACCCATGATCGCGGTGAACCGGCCGGCCTCGATCTCGCAGTCGACGTCGTCGAGCGCGGTCACGCGGGTGTCGCCCGAGCCGTAGATCTTGGTGAGCGAGGACGAGCGTGCGGCAGAGGTCACCGCGCCACGCTAACCCGCGAGAGGTGCTGGCGCGTCCGGGAGGTCAACGGCGACGGCCGTCGAGCCCGGCAGCGGCGGGGGAGTGCCCCCGAACTCGGGGCAGCGCACCTGGTGGTCGCACCAGCCGCAGAGCGGGGTCTTGTGGGGACGCCAGTCGCCGGTGTCGTGCGCACGCCGGATCGCAGCCCAGAGCGCACGGACCTTGCGCTCGGTGGCCAGCAGGTCGGCCTCGTCGGGCTCGTAGCGCAGGATCTGCTCATCGCCGAGGTAGAGCAGCTGGAGCAGTCGTGGCACGGTGCCCGTGGCCCGCCAGAGCACCAGGGCGTAGAAGCGCATCTGGAACAGCGCCTTCTGCTCATAGCCGTCCCGTGGTGCCTTGCCGGTCTTGTAGTCGACGACCCGCAGGTCGCCGGCAGCGTTGCGGTCGAGCCGGTCGACGTAGCCCCGGAGCACGAGCCCGTCGTCGAGGGTCGTCTCGACCCGCAGCTCGCGTTCGGCCGGCTCGAGGGTGGTGGGGTCCTCCAGCCTGAAGTAGCTCTCCAGCAGCGGCTCCGCGGACGCGAGCCACTCCTCGGCCTCCTGCGCGGTCTCGAACAGCTGCGTCGCCGCTGCCTCGTCCTGCTCCCGCACCAGCTGCCACGCCGCCGGGATCATCGAGGTCGCCGTCGCGAGGGTGCGCTCGGCCGCCGGACGGTCGAAGAGGTCCTCGAGCACCTGGTGCACGACGGTGCCGCGCACGGCCTCGCGGCTCGGCTTCTCCGGGATCCGGTCGATCGTGCGGAACCGGTAGAGCAAGGGACAGGTCATGAAGTCGCCGGCCCGCGACGGAGACAGCGACATCGTCGCCGGCGCACCGGTCTCCCAGAGCTCGGCCGCGTCGGCGCCGACGGGACTCTCGGTCGCCTCGGCGGTGGCGGCGTGCAGCGCGTCGGACATGGGACGACCCTACGACTGCCCACCGACAGGCCGGCGATTCGGCGGACGCGGCGCCGCGCGGTGCGGCGCGCAGGGGTGCCGCCTAGGGTGAGTCGGTGACCTCGGACGCAGCTGACGCAGTCTCCCGACCACGGGGTGGGCTCTCCTTCCGACTCGGCCGGATCCCCGTGCTGCTGCCCTGGAGCGGTCTGGCCGGCGTCGCTCTCATCGCGTTCCTGTGGTCGGACAGGTTCGCTCTCGATCCGGCCGACCCGACCCAGACCGCAGTGCTGGCCGTGACCTTCGCCCTGCTGTTCTACGTCTCGATCCTCGGCCACGAGCTGGCCCATGCGTGGGTCGCCGGTGCGGTCGGCTACCCCGTGCACAGCATCACCCTGTGGGTGCTGGGCGGCTTCACCTCCTACGAACGACGGACCGAGTCGGCTCTGCGCGAGGGGCTGATCGCGGCGTCCGGACCGGTCAGCTCCGTCCTCATCGGCCTCGGTGCAGCGGCGGTGTCGAGATCGGCGCTCTCGAGCGACCTTCGGGTCTACGTCCTCGCCGAGGCACTCGCCGTCTCCAACATCCTGCTCGGCGTCTACAACGCCCTCCCCGGTCTGCCCCTCGACGGCGGTGCGGTGCTGAAGTCGGTCGTGTGGGGGATCACTCGTGACGAGCGCCGAGGCACGATCGTGGCGGCCTGGTCGGGCCGGGTCGTCGCCGTCGTCATCTTCGCGGCGCCGCTGCTGCTCGCCTGGCGCACCGGGCGCGATCCCGACATCAGCACCGTCGTCGTCGGCGGCCTGATCGCTGCCTACCTGTACGCCGGTGCCAGCGACGCCCTCAAGCGCGCCGTCGTCGGCGCACGGGTGCCCGGTCTCACGGCGAGGGGACTCGCCCGTCGGGCTGTCGTCGTCGCGCACGACCTGCCGCTCTCCGAAGCACTGCGCCAGCTCGAGGTGGCGGGTGCCGGCGCCATCGTCGTCGTCGACTCCGACGGGCGCCCGATCGCGCTGTCGCACGAGCCGTCGGTGAGCGCGGTGCCGGTGCAACGGCGACCGTGGGTGCCGGTGTCATCGGTGTCCGCGACGTACGACCAGCGGGCGGTGCTCACCGCGGACCTGTCCGGCGAGGAGCTGCTGCGCGCCCTGACCGCCTTTCCGGCGACGGAGTACCTCGTGGTCGACCCGGCCGGGGGGCCGCTCGTCGGGGTGCTCACCGCTTCCGACGTGGAGCGGGCGCTCAGCGGCTGACGGCGCGGTCAGCGGAGCCAGGATGAGCGCCTATCCTTGCGTCTCATGACCTCGCAGCCCGCACCCACCGGCGCCGACCACCGACGCGGCCCGTTCCGCGAGGGTGACCGTGTGCAGCTCACCGACCCCAAGAAGCGGATGAACACCATCACGCTCGCCGTGGGCAAGGCCTTCCACACCTCGAAGGGTGCCGTCGAGCACGACGCACTTCTCGGTCGCCCCGAGGGCGTGATCGTGACCTCGACGCAGGGAACGCCGTACCTCGCTCTGCGCCCGCTGCTGTCGGACTTCGTCCTCGCGATGCCGCGCGGGGCGACCATCGTCTACCCCAAGGACGCGGCGGTGATCGTCGGGCTCGGCGACATCTTTCCCGGGGCGCGGGTGCTCGAGGCCGGTGTCGGTTCCGGTGCACTGACCTGCTCGCTGCTGCGCGCGGTCGGTGACTCGGGCCGGGTGTCGTCCTACGAACGGCGCGATGACTTCGCGGCGGTGGCGGCCAGCAACATCGAGCTGTTCTTCGGGGAGCCGCACCCCGCGCACACGCTCACCGTCGGCGACCTGACCCCGACGCTGCGCGAGCGCAACACCCAGGGGATCGACACGGAGTTCGACCGCGTCGTGCTCGACATGCTCGCTCCGTGGGACTGCGTGCCGGTCGTCGCCGAGGTGCTCGTCCCGGGAGGGGTGCTCGTCGCCTACGTCGCGACGACCACCCAGCTGTCTCGCACGGTCGAGACACTGCGCACCGACGGACGCTGGACCGAGCCGCAGGCGCAGGAGACCCTGCTGCGCACCTGGCACCTCGAAGGGCTCGCCGTACGACCGGATCACCGGATGAGCGGGCACACGGGCTTCCTCGTCATCTCGCGGCGCCTGGCCGACGGCACCGTGCTGCCCCCTCGGCGCACCCGCCCGGCCAAGGGTGCCTACGGCGAGGACTACGAGCTCCCGACCGGCTGACCCGGGTCACGGCCCGGTTGCGACGCGCGGGTCGGCCGTCACGACGTGCCGGTTCCCGTGCGACGTGGGTAGGGTCGATCACGACGCCCAACCCGGGAGGTGACCCTCGTGTCCTACTCCGACGACCGAGGCTCCGATGCGCGCTCGCTCGCGCTGCAGGCCGAGCTCGCTGCCGCCGCTGCCCAGAACCAGCGGCTCGTGTCGACGCTGCGCGAGGCGCGTGACCAGATCGTCGCGCTCAAGGAGGAGGTCGACCGCCTCGCTGAGCCGCCGAGCGGGTACGGCGTGTTCCTCGAGCTCTTCGACGACGGCTCCATCGACGTGTTCACCTCTGGTCGCAAGATGCGGGTGGTCGTGAGCCCGAGCGTCGACGCCTCCGAGCTGCGTCCCGGCCAGGAGGTCGTGCTCAACGAGGCGATGAATGTCGTCGGCGCGCGCGCGTTCGAGCGCCACGGCGAGATCGTCATGCTCAAGGAGATCCTCGAGGACGGAGTGCGTGCCCTCGTGATCGCGCACTCCGACGAGGAGCGCGTCGTCCGCCTCGCCGAGCCGCTGCGTGGTGCGCCGATCAGGGCCGGCGACTCGCTGCTGCTCGAGCCGCGTTCTCAGTACGTCTTCGAGCGGATCCCCAAGGCCGAGGTCGAGGAGCTCGTCCTCGAAGAGGTCCCCGACATCGACTACGGCGACATCGGTGGGCTCGCCTCCCAGATCGAGGCGATCCGCGACGCCGTCGAGCTGCCGTACCTCCACGCCGACCTGTTCCGCGAGCACAAGCTGCGCCCGCCGAAGGGGATCCTGCTCTACGGCCCGCCCGGCTGCGGCAAGACCCTCATCGCCAAGGCCGTCGCGAACTCGTTGGCGAAGAAAGTCGCCGAGCGCACCGGCACCGAGCAGGGGCGGTCGTTCTTCCTCAACATCAAGGGCCCCGAGCTGCTCAACAAGTACGTCGGGGAGACCGAGAGGCACATCCGCCTGGTCTTCCAGCGAGCCCGGGAGAAGGCGTCGGAGGGCATGCCCGTCATCGTGTTCTTCGACGAGATGGACTCGCTGTTCCGCACCCGCGGCTCCGGGGTGTCGAGCGACGTCGAGAACACGATCGTGCCGCAGCTGCTCAGCGAGATCGACGGTGTCGAGGGGCTGGAGAACGTCATCGTGATCGGCGCCTCCAACCGGGAAGACATGATCGACCCCGCGATCCTGCGACCCGGTCGTCTCGACGTGAAGATCAAGATCGAGCGTCCGGACGCGCAGGGGGCGGGCGACATCTTCTCGAAGTACCTGACACCGGATCTCCCGCTGCACGCCGACGACCTGGCGGAGCACGGGGGCGATGCGAGCGCTGCCTGTGTCGCGATGATCCAGCGCGCGGTCGAGCGGATGTACACCGAGAGCGAGGAGAACCGCTTCCTCGAGGTGACCTACGCCAACGGCGACAAGGAGGTCCTGTACTTCAAGGACTTCAACTCGGGCGCGATGATCGAGAACATCGTGGCCCGCGCGAAGAAGATGGCCATCAAGGACCTGCTCGAGCACGGACAGCGCGGCATCCGCGTGCAGCACATGCTCGCCGCCTGTGTCGATGAGTTCCGCGAGAACGAAGACCTCCCCAACACCACCAACCCGGACGACTGGGCCCGGATCTCGGGCAAGAAGGGCGAGCGGATCGTCTTCATCCGTACGCTCATCCAAGGCAAGCAGGGCACCGAGGCCGGCCGGTCCATCGACACCGTCGCCAACACCGGCCAGTACCTCTAGGCCACCGACTCCGGCCACGAGCCGCTCGGCTGTGCGGCGCTGCCCACACCGACGTCGTCCGGCCTCCAAGTGTTGTACGATTTCCCCAGCGAGCGTGGCAGCATTTGCTCACTTCATACAGCAGTTCCTCGAACGTTCATCGGACGCCCGTGGATCGACTGCGCCGGGCGTCCTCGTCTTCTCCCTGAGTCTCAGGCGAAGCGAGGACGCAGTGGCGGCAACTCGCGGGAAGTGACGTTCGCTTCCCGCCCCAGTACTACGGAAGAGGAACAGTCATGGTCAACGGAACAGTCAAGTGGTTCAACGGCGAGAAGGGCTTCGGCTTCATCGCCCCCGAGGACGGAAGCGCCGACGTGTTCGTGCACTTCTCCGCGATCGCGTCGTCGGGCTACCGCTCGCTCGAGGAGAACCAGAAGGTCACGTTCGACGTCACGCAGGGCCAGAAGGGCCCGCAGGCGGAGAACGTCACGCCTCTCTAG
>JANMMN010000061.1:0-16812 GCA_031373405.1 Actinomycetes bacterium | reverse complement strand
CCAGGCCGACGCCGTGGTGGCGGTCGACGGCGACGGAGCGGTGGCGGCGCGCTACTGGCTCGACCGACGCACGTCGCTGCTGCTCCGCAAGGAGCTGGTGGGACCGATGGGCTCGGTGTGGAGCGAGGCAGGCTTCCGGTCGATCACGTTCGCGGTGCCCGACGCTGCGGCCGTGCCGGCCCCCGCCACCTCGTTATGGTCCGAGCCGCTCGACCGGGCGGGGCTGCGCGCCGCGCGCCAGGCCGGCTGCGCCTGCCCCGACTCCCTGCCTGGGGGCTTCTCGCTGCTCGACTCGCGCCGCGCGGAGCCGGGCGCGGTCGCGGCGGAGCCGGTCGTGCACCAGCTCTTCTCCGACGGCCTGGTCAGCGTCTCGCTGTTCTCCCTCGACGGGGCGATCGCCGCGGCCGACGCCGACGGCCTGCGTGCTCGCGGCTTCGCGCGGACCGAGCTCGACGGGAGCTACGCCTGGGTCCGTGGCGGCACGCCGGAGTCCTCGACCGCTACGGTCGTCTGGCAGTGCCAGGGAGAGGTGCTCACCCTGATCACCGACGACGCCCGTACTCCGCTGGCCACGGCGGCCACCATCCTCGCCGCGCTGCCTCCGGTCGCGGAGGAGCCCGATGGTTCCCTCGCCGCCCGGGTCGCCCGCGGCTGGCACCGACTCACCGGGGGACGTTCGTGAAGAAGGTCATCGCAGTCGCAGCGATCGTGCTGGCGACCCTGGGCGTGGTCGGCGTCGGTGTCGATCGCGCGGCGGCGTCGGTCGTCGAACGGACCATCACCGAGAAGATCGCGCAGGAGCTCACCGGCGCGGGCTCGGTCGTGACCGAGGTGCACGGGATTCCGCTGCTCACCCAGGCGGCCCGTGGATCGCTCGACCACGTGTCGGTCCGGCTCACCGACGTCGCGGTCGAGGAGGGTCTCGCGCTCGACGTGGTCGAGGTCGACCTCTACGGGGTCTCCACGACCTCCCCACGCACCGCCGACCGGGTCGAGGCCGTGGCGAGCCTGGGCACCGAGGACCTGCAGGCCAGGCTGGGCGACGCCTGGACGATCGAGGCCGAGGCAGGCGCGCTGGTCGTGTCCTCGGCGTCCGGCCTGCCGATCGAGGCCACGCTCACCCCGGTCGTGCGCGACGGTGCGATCGCCTTCGACCTCGACTCCGTGTCGGTCTTCGGCGTCGAGGTGTCCGGCGATCGGGTGCCGGATGTCGTGGCGGAGCGCATCGCGGCGCTCACCGGCTCGATCGGGGTGCTGCCGCTCGGGCTCCGTCCGACCGCGATCACCGTGACGGACACGGGCGTCGTGCTGACCGCTGCGGGCACCGACGTGTCCGTGGAGTCGGCGTGATGACACGCCGGTCACCCGGTCTGCCGTGGCGCCGCGGCCGCGCACCCGCCACTCTGGTGCTGCGACGCTCTCAGCCTGCTCACAGGCAGTTCGCAGCGCTGGCACCGGAGGGGACCGCAGGATGACGACACAGCCGGATGGATCCGTCCACGACGGTTCCCTGCCCGACGAGCCACCCCCAGGAGAGGCCATGAGCGACGAGCGCCACGAGAACGTCCCCGACCCCGTCGGCAGCTCCGACACGCTGACCGCCAGCTACGGCGCGGACCTCGTCCACGACACCGTCGTCGTCGAGGCGGAGACCCACGTGCCGCTGGCAGCGCACACGGCGTCGTTCCCGGCGCCCGACCCGGTGACACGCGTGGGTGGCCCGACCGGTCCGGTCGGCACCAGCGCTCCGGCGGCCTGGTTCGAGCCGCCGATCCTCGGGTTCGGTCCCGAGGCGCCGAGCGACCAGATCGCCGACCCGTGGGCGGCTCCCGTCCCGTCCACGCCGTACGGCGCTCCCTCCAGCACGCCGACGCCGCGGCGCGGCTCGGGCAAGGTCGTGGCGCTCGCCGTGACCTGCGGCCTCCTCGCGGGCGTGGTCGGTGGGGTCGGTGCCTACGCGGTAGCCGACCGGGTCGACTCGAGCTCGCTCACCTCGTCGGGCACGGTGCTCCCGCAGACCGACGCCGACCTGTCGGCGCGCCCGAGCGGCTCCGTCGCCGCGGTCGCCGCGGCCGTGCTGCCGACCGTGGTCCAGATCACCGAGCAGAACAACGGGACAGGGGGCACGGGGTCCGGCTTCGTCATCCGCCAGGACGGCTACATCCTCACCAACAACCACGTCGTCGAGGGTGCGGCCTCCGGGGGCTCGCTCACCGTGCGGTTCCAGGACGGCACCACGAAGGCTGCGACGATCGTCGGCCGCGACCCGGCGTACGACCTCGCCGTGATCAAGGTGGCTGCCACCGGACTCGCCGTGTCCACCCTGGGCAACTCCGACGGCGTCGTCGTGGGCGACACCGCCATCGCGATCGGCTCGCCGCTCGGCCTCGAGGGCACGGTGACCTCGGGCATCATCAGCTCGCTCAACCGGCCGGTCACCGCCGGCGGCCAGGGTGAGTCCTCGTTCATCAACGCGATCCAGACCGACGCCGCGATCAACCCGGGCAACTCCGGCGGCCCGTTGGTCGACGCCGAGGGCAAGGTGGTGGGCGTCAACTCCGCGATCGCCTCGCTCGGTCAGCAGCAGGGCCAGCAGAGCGGGTCGATCGGGCTCGGCTTCTCGATCCCGATCAACCAGGCCAAGCGCGTCGCCGACGAGATCATCGCGACCGGCAAGTCCACTCACCCCGTGATCGGCGTGCAGGTCAACCTCCAGTACGACGGTCCGGGCGCGCAGATCTCGACGGTCACTCCCGGCGGGGCGGCCGACAAGGCGGGCCTGAAGGCGGGGGACGTGGTGCTCTCCGTGGAGGGTCGCCAGATCGACGACTCCACCGAGCTCATCGTCGCGATCCGCTCCTTCGCCCCCGGCGACACCGTCACCTTCGGGGTCAAGGCGGGCACCGGGTCACGTGACGTCGAGGTGACGCTCGGCTCCGACACCGCCCAGGACTGAGCGCAGGACGTAGCCTGGGGGCGCTCGCCGCGACGGTGGGCGCCCCCAGGTGTCTCGGGGTGCGGGCGACCGACGCGGAAGGGGCGACGCGGTGTTCGACATCGGGATGGGCGAGTTCGTCGTGATCGCCGTCATCGCCGTGCTCATCCTCGGTCCGGAACGGCTTCCCAAGGCCCTCGCCGAGGGCGCGCGGTGGCTCCGGCTGCTCCGCGAGCAGGCCGCCAGCGCGCGCCGGGAGATCGCGACCGCCGCCGACCTCGACCCTGGCATCACCGACGACCTGCGCCGCTCGGTGCAGGACCTCGCCGACCTGCACCCCCGCAGGCTCGCCTCCTCGATCCTCAGCGACTCGGCTCCAGCCGCTCCGGCTGCCGCCGGGGCCGTACCACCGGGTGCCCCGCCGACGACCTCGACCCCCGGCGCGCCCTCGGCCGGTGCCCCAGCGGCCGGTCCCACGGCCTTCGACGCCGACGCGACCTGACCTCGCAGCCACGGCCCCGGGATCGCGCCGGGCGGCGATCGCTGCGGTCGTCGGCGTCTCAGCGCAGCAGCGCCGGGAGCAGCGGGAGCGCCGGCTCGAGGATCTCGAGCAGCCAGCTGGGCATGGCGTCACCGTGCTCCTGCCATGCCTCGTCGTCCACCCCGGTGAGCGCGTGCAGGTACGACATCGAGCGGGTCACCGGACCGACGCGGATCGCGAGCGCGGCCTGTCGGCGCAACGTGCTGCGGTCCGCGACGTCGCTCCACGGCTCGGTGTAGGCGTCGGCAACCCGCGCGAACATCGGGTCGTCGACACCGACACCATGCTGGGACGCCATCGACCGCATGGTGGCGAGCAGTGTGCCGAAGGGATGGCTCACGCACGAGTCACCCCAGTCGATGATCACCGGTCCGCGGGCCAGGATGTTCGCGTCGTGAAGGTCGTCGTGGTTGAGCGTCGGGGCGATGCCGCCGGCGGCGAGCTCGGCGCAGGCCTCGGCGTACGCCGGGAGCACCGCACGCAGCCGGGTGGCGTCCTCGGTCGACAGCCGCGCGGGTGGGCGCTCCTGCTCGAGGGAGCCGATCCGCTCGCCGAGGACGCGCGGCAGCGCCGGCGGCCGCAGGTCTCCCAGCCCGAGCGAGAGCAGCGCCTCGACGTGCGGCTCGAGGCGGCGCTGAACCTCGGCGTACCGGACGAGATGCTCGGTCATGACGGCGACGGGCGTGCGGCCGCCGTGCGCCACGCGTGACACCTCGCCACCGTCGGGGAGCAGTGCCCACGAGCGCTCGCGGTCGAGGGCGAGCGGGCGCGGCGTCCACGGCAGCTCCAGGTCGGCCAACAGCGCGAGCAGCCCCACCTCGACCCGGGCGCCGTCGCCGGGAGCCTTGAGCCACACCGGGTCGTCGTCGGTCTCGATGCGCAGCACCGTCGACCACGGCCGCACGTGGGGGTGCGACCAGCCGCGACGCCGCTGACCGAGCGAGGCCAGCACCTCGTCGGCCCAGCCCAGCGCGGACTCCTGCCAGGCGGGGTCGAGCCACCGCGACGGGGTCGGCAGCGCGCTCACGGCGACATCGTCGTGCCGGTCAGACGCGCGAGGAAGGCGTGAGACCGAGCGAGAGGCCCGCCAGCCCCCGAGTCCGCGTGCCGAGCCTGGTCGCGATCTCGCGCAGCACGGTCGATGCCGGTGCGTCCGGTGCGGACAGGATGAGAGGGGTCCCGTTGTCACCGCCCTCGCGCAGCCGTACGTCGAAGGGCACGCGGCCCAGCAGGGGGACGTCGGTGCCGAGCTCACGGGTCAGGGTCTCGGCGACGATCGATCCACCGCCGGAGCCGAAGAGGTCCATCGGCTCACCGCAGTGCGGGCAGGGGAACGCCGACATGTTCTCGATGACTCCGCCGACCCGGGTCTTCGTCTGCTGCGCGAGCATCCCGGCACGGATCGCGACCTCGGCGGCCGCGGTCTGCGGGGTCGTGACGACGATGAGCTCGGCGAGCGGAAGCAGCTGCGCGACGGAGATCGCCACGTCACCGGTGCCGGGCGGGAGGTCGAGCAGCAGCACGTCGAGGTCGCCCCACCAGACGTCGGCGAGGAACTGCTGGAGTGCGCGGTGCAGCATCGGACCACGGAACGCGACCGGCTGCGACACGCCCCCGGGCTTGAACGGCAGCATCGAGATGACGCGCACGCCGTAGGCCTGCGGCGGCATGATCATGCCCTCGACCATCGTCGGCGCGTCGGTGGCACCGAGCAGGCGCGGGATCGAGTGCCCGTAGATGTCGGCGTCCACGATGCCGACCGTGAGCCCGGTGGCGGCCATCTGCACGGCGAGGTTGGCGGTGATCGAGGACTTGCCGACCCCGCCCTTGCCCGAGGCGATGGCGTACACCCGGGTCAGGTTGCCCGGCTTGGCGAACTGGATCTCCCGCTCGTCGTGACCGACGAGCGAGGTGCGCAGCTCCTTGCGCTGCTCCTCGCTCATGACGTCGAGCTCGACCCGCACCGACGTGACACCGGGCACCGCACCGACCGCCTCGGTGACCCGCGCCGTGATCGTGTCGCGCATCGGGCAGCCGGAGACCGTGAGCCACACCGCGACGGTCGCGACGCCGTCGAGCACCGCGCGCGACTTCACCATCTTGAGCTCGGTGATCGGGCGGTGGATCTCGGGGTCCTCGACCGTGGCGAGGGCGGCGTCGATCAGGTCGAGGAGCGTGGCGGACATGGAGTCGATGCTACGTGCCGGCCGAGGCGTCGGCCGAGCCGGGAACGCTCCGCGCCGGTGTGCTCAGGCGCGGTGGTCCGCGTCGCGCGGGATGGCACGCACGACCTCGGCCAGCGTCGTCCCGCCCCGGCGGGCCACGGCGATCGCGTGGTCGAGCAGGGTCGCCGTCCCCGCGTCCCGGGCCGCTCGGCGGACCCGGTTCTCGTCGCCGCCCTCGAGCAGTGCACGGCGCACCTCGGCGCCGACCTCGAGCAGCTCCACGATCGCGGTACGGCCGCGATAGCCGCTGCCCGAGCACGCGGGGCACCCGACAGCGCGGACCCACTCACCATCAGGGTCCTCGACCTCCAGCGCGGCGAGCGCGGCAGGCTCGGGATCCTCGCGAACCGCGCAGTCACCGCACGGCACGCGCACCAGGCGCTGGGAGACCACCAGCGCGAGCGACGACGTCACGAGGTAGGCGGGAACGCCCATGTCGACCAACCGCGTCACCGCCGACGCCGCGTCGAGGGTGTGCAGGGTGGAGAGCACCAGGTGGCCGGTCAGCGCCGCGCGCACAGTGAGCTCGGCGGTGTCCTGGTCGCGCACCTCGCCGACCAGGATGACGTCGGGGTCCTGACGCAGGGCAGCGCGGAGACCGCGGCTGAAGTCCATGCCGATGCGGTCGTCGACGGGCACCTGCGTGATGCCGGGCAGCTCGATCTCGACGGGGTCCTCGAGGGTGATGACGTTGCGCTCGGAGTCGATGCCCTGGGCGAGCGTGGCATAGAGCGTATTGGTCTTGCCCGAGCCGGTGGGCCCGGTCAGCAGCACCAGCCCCTGCGGTCGGGACACCACCTCGAGGAGCAGCTCGCGGTGGGCCGGCTCGAGACCGAGCGACTCGAGCGACGGAAGATGCGTCGATGCGGGCAGCAGACGTACGACGACCTTCTCGCCGAGGAGCGAGGGCAGCGTCGAGATTCGGATGTCGACGAGCCCGCCGTCGACGCGAACCCGGGCGCGACCGTCCTGGGGCAGCCGGCGCTCGATGACGTCGAGCTCGGCGATGAGCTTCAGCCGGGCCACGAGGGCGCTGTATCCCGATCGCGGCAGCGTCATGATCTCGCGCAGCACGCCGTCGATCCGCAGCCGGATCCGGACAGCGTTGCGCTGTGGCTCGACGTGGATGTCGCTCGCACCTTGTCGCGCCGCGTGACCGATGAGCCGGTCGACCATGCGGATCGTGGCGGGATCCGTCGTCGGATCCGACTCGACGTCGACCGGGCCGACCTCCGACACCTCGTGGATGAAGTCGCGGACGACGTCGGAGTCGTCCCCGTCCGACCACGCATCACCCAGCGCCGCGCGGATCTGGCTCGCCGTGGCCACGCCGATCTCGAGGACGGCGGCGCCCGTGAGCGCGCGGATGTCGTCGAGCGCGACGACGTCGACGGGATCGGCGACGGCGACCGCGAGCCGGTCCCCGTGCCGGGCGTAGGCGATGACGGCGAGCCGGTCGGCGACGCCGCGCGGGACCGTGCGAACGACCGCGAGGTCGAGCACCTCGAGGTCGAGGTCCACGAGCGGCAGCTGGTGCACCACAGACAGTCCGTGCGCCACGTCGCGCTCGGTCGCGAGGCCGAGCTCGACGATGATCCGCCCGAGCCGCTGGCGTCCGCTGCCGGCGAGCTGCGCCTCGAGCGCGCGGGTCAGTGCATGGTGGTCGAGCAGCCCGAGGCGTACGAGTGCCTCGCCAAGGCGGGCCCGGTCGACGCGCTCGGCCTCCGACGGCCGCGCGGTCGGGAGGGAGGTCACCGGTGCGTCATCGACAGCACCCGATCGACACTTGAGCGATGACCAACTCAGGTGGTCGTCGCAGGACCGTCATCCAGCCCCGGGTCCTCGGCCGGGCGGCCCTTCTTCCGCTTCGGTGCCTTCGGCTCGCGCTGGTCGAGGTCGTCGAGCAGGTCGCGCAGCTCGCTGCGGATGTAGTCGCGGGTCGCGACCTCGCCGAGGGCGATCCGCAGCGAGGCGATCTCACGCATGAGGTACTCGGTGTCGGCGATGAGCCGGTCCGTCCGGGCCCGGTCGTCCTGGTACTGCACACGGTCGCGGTCGGCCTGCCGGTTCTGCGCGAGGAGGATGAGGGGTGCGGCGTACGAGGCCTGCAGCGAGAGCAGCAGGGTCAGGAAGATGAACGGGAATGGGTCGACTGCCACCGAGGTCAGGTTCAGCAGCAGCCACGCCACGATGAACGCGGACATGTAGCCGATGAAGCGCCACGACCCGAGGAAGCGCGCGATGCGCTCGGACAGGCGGCCTACCGCCTCCGGGTCGACCGAGGGGCGCAGGGAGATGCCCCGCTCGAGCGGCTGGTCGAGCCGAGGCCCGCGGCGGTCGCGACGCTCACGTGCCACGACTCACCGCCTCGTCCTCGTCGGACTCGTCGTCGGACTCCGCGTCGGAGTCCGAGTCGCGCCAGTTCTCCGGGAGCATGTGGTCGATGACGTCGTCGACCGTCACCGCACCGAGCAGGTGGTCGGACTCGTCGACGACCGGCAGGGCGACGAGGTTGTACGTCGCGAAGTAGCGGGTCACCTGGCTCAGCGGCGCGTCCGGACCGATCGGCTCGAGGGCGTCGTCGAGGATCGCCGAGACGAGGGTCGACGGCGGCTCGCGGAGCAGTCGTTGGAAGTGCGCGACACCGAGGTACTTGCCGGTCGGGGTCTCGAACGGCGCACGCACGACATAGACCTGCGCGGCGAGCGAGGGCGAGAGGTCGGCGTCGCGCACGCGCGCGAGCGCCTCGGCGACGGTGGAGTCGGGGGGCAGGATGACCGGCTCCGGGGTCATCATCCCGCCGGCCGTGTCCTCGTCGTAGGTGAGCAGGCGCCGCAGGTCCTCCGCGTCGTCGGGCTCGACGAGGGACAGCAGCGCTTCGGCCTGCTCCGGCGAGAGCTCGGAGAGCAGGTCGGCCGCGTCGTCGGGATCCATCTCCTCGAGGACGTCGGCCGCACGCTCGCCCTCGAGGCTGGCCACGATCTCGATCCGGTCGTCCTCGGGCAGCTCCTCGAGCACATCGGCGAGCCGGTCGTCGTCGAGGGCGGCCGCGAGCTCGATGCGCCGCTTGGGTGTGAGCTCGTGCAGGACATTGGCCAGGTCGGCGGGACGCAGCTTCTCCACGGTCGCGAGGAGGCTGGCGACACCCTGCAGGGGATCGGCGAGCGAGAGACCGGAGACCGCGGACCACTCGACGACGAGGGTCTCGCCGCGACGGCGGAACCCGCCGCCGGACTTGCGGACGAAGATGCGGCTGACCAGCCAGTCGCGGGTGCGCTCCTGCTGGATCGCGACGTCCTGCACGGTGACCTCCTCCGAGGTCTCGAGCAGCGTCACCCGCTTGTCGAGCAGCTCACCCATGACCAAGGTCTCGCCCGAGCGCTGCTCGAACCGGCGCATGTTGAGCAGCCCGGTGGTGACGACCGCGCCGGCGTCGATGTTGGTCACGCGGGTCATGGGGCAGAAGATGCGTCGTCTCGGCTGGACCTCGACCACGAGGCCGAGCACGCGGGGCGGGTTGGTGCCGTGGCGCAGCGTCACGACGACGTCGCGCACCTTGCCGACCTGGTCGCCGCGGGGGTCGAAGACGGCGATGCCGGAAAGGCGGGCGATGAAGACTCTCGTCGGCGCTCCGCTCATGCTCGCAGGGTATCCGTCGGTGCCCGATCGTCAGTCATGGAGCCGCGGGCCGCCGCGGCGAGTCTCGATCACGGCCGATGACGCGTGGGCCGCAGCGTCCCGCGGTCGCTAGGGTCGAGGGACGCGACGCGACGCGCCGTGGGCGGAGGAAGGACCGGAGTGCAGACGGGAGAGGGCGAAGCCGCGGCGTCGTACGTCGACTCGCCGGAGCAGATCGCGGGACGGCCACAGCCGGTCCCGACCGGGTGGGTCCGCAGCACGGTGCTGTTCCTCACGGGGCAGACGATCTCGCTGTTCGGCTCGTCGCTCGTTCAGTACGCCGTCCTGTGGCACCTGACACTGACCACGCAGTCAGGGCTCGTCCTCATGGGCGCGACGGTGTTCGGGTTCCTGCCGCAAGCGGTCGTGTCCGTCTTCGGTGGCGTCTGGGCCGACCGGCACAGCCGCAAGCTGATCATCATCGGGGCAGATGCGACCATCGCCGCGACCACCCTCCTCCTCGCCGTCCTGCTGATGCGCGGGGTGTCGGACCTGTGGCTCGTCTTCCTGACCCTCGCGATCCGTTCGTGCGGGGCCGGGCTCCAGCAACCCGCGGTCAGCGCGCTGCTGCCCCAGATCGTGCCCACCGACCAGCTGATGCGGGTCAACGGCATCAGCACGAGCATCCAGTCGGGCTCGATGCTCGTAGCGCCGGCGATCGCGGCCTGGCTCTACGCGAGCTTCGAGCTGGGGTCGGTCCTGCTCGTCGACGTCGTCACCGCGGTCGTCGGGATCGGCATGCTGGCACTGATCCCGGTTCCGCGGCTCGTCCGGGACGGTGCGCCCGTCGGCTACCTCGACGATCTGCGCACCGGTCTGCGCTACGTGCGTGGCCACCCCGTCGTACGGCGGGTCCTGCTCTTCTTCGCCCTCGTCTTCGTCCTGGTGGTTCCGGCGTCGTACCTCACACCGCTGATGGTGGTGCGCAGCTTCGACGGTGGCGTCTGGAACCTCACGGCGCTCGAGGTCGCCTTCAGCATCGGCATGATCCTCGGCGGTGTGGTCCTGGCGTGGTGGGGAGGCCTCGCGGACCGGATCGCGATGCTCGCGGGTGCCTCGATCGTGTTCGGCACGCTCACCGTGGGGCTGGGGCTCGCTCCGGTGCTGTGGGTGTTCCTGGCGATGATGTTCCTGTGCGGCGTGTGCCTCCCGTTCTTCTGGACGACGTCGCAGACGCTGCTCCAGGAGACGGTCGAGCCCGAGCTGCAGGGCAGGGTGTTCGGGCTGCTCGGGATCGTGATGGCGCTCGCCATGCCCGTAGGCATGATGGTGTTCGGGCCGCTCAGCGACGTGGTCCCGATCGAGACACTGCTCGTCATCGCCGGCGCGCTCACCGTGGTGGTCGGCGTCGTCGTCGTGACGCGATTCTCGACCGTGGCCGACCCGGTGGCCCCCGCTGCCGGTGGCGACGCGCCGGATGCGACGCGCTGAGGCCGGCAGCTGGCTCGCGTCGGCACGGGCCGTCCGCCTCCATGGCGGCATCGGGTTGGATGGGTCTCGTGATCGCTGCCGAGATGCCCCCCAACGCGATCACCCGCCCCCCTGCCGCCGACCTGGCGCTGCTCGGCGTCGCGGTGCTGGCGATCTCGACCTCAGCGCCGCTCATCGCCTCGATGGCCGCACCGGCGCTCGCGATCGCCTTCTGGCGCTGCACCCTCGGCTCCGGCGCCACCGTCCCGGTGGCGTGGTGGCGCCATCGGGCCGAGATCCGTGGGCTGAGCCGCGAGGAGCTGCGCTGGACGGCGATCGCCGGTGTGCTGCTCGCCGCGCACTTTGCCGCCTGGCTGCCGAGCCTGCGATTCACGACCGTGGCATCCTCGACCGCGCTCGTCGCGATGCAGCCGGTGTGGGCAGCGATCTTCGCGTGGTGGCGCGGTGCCTTCATCGCTCCCCGCGTGTGGATCGGCATCGGGATCTCGCTCCTCGGCGTCCTGCTCCTGACGGGGATCGACTTCTCCCTCGACCCGAGGGCCCTCGTCGGTGACGGTCTGGCGCTGATCGCAGGCATGCTGTCGGCGGCGTACGTGACCGTGGGCGAACGGGTGCGCCAGACGGTATCGACACCGACGTACACCTCGATCGGCTACGCGATCTCGGCCGCGGCGCTCCTACCGCTGTGCCTGTTGACCGGTTCGGCTCTCGGGGGCTACTCGAGCTCGGACTGGGTCAAGATCCTCGCCCTCACCGCCGGGGCGCAGCTGCTCGGGCACACGCTGATCAACCGCGTGCTGCGCACGACCTCGGCGACGGTCGCGAGCCTGGCGATCCTCCTCGAGATGCCGCTGTCGGTCCTCATCGCCGCGATCTGGCTGGGTCAGGTCCCGCCGCTCGCCACGCTGCCGGCGGTCGTGCTGCTCCTCGCCGGCCTGGTGCTGGTGATCCGGGCGGGCGACCGCCGGGTCCTGAGCGAGACGCCCCCCGTGTGAGCATCGCGGGCTCGACGTTCGTAGGGTCTGACGCATGACCACCCAGCCGCGCCCCCTGCGTTCTCGTCGGTCCAACCTGGCTGTCCCGGGCAGCAACCGGAAGATGCTGGAGAAGGCGAAGGGCCTCCCGGCCGACCAGGTCTTCCTCGACCTCGAGGACTCAGTCGCCCCCCTCGCGAAGGCCGACGCACGCAAGAACGTCGTCGCCGCGCTCAACGAGGGCGGGTACGGCGACAAGGTGCGCGTCGTACGCGTGAACGACTGGACGACGCAGTGGACCTACCGCGACGTGATCGAGGTGGTGGAGAACGCGGGCGCCAACCTCGACGCCATCATGCTGCCGAAGGTGCAGACCGCCGAGCAGGTCGTGGCGCTCGATGCGCTGCTCACCCAGATCGAGAAGACGATGGGCCTCGAGGTCGGCCGGATCGGCATCGAGGCCCAGATCGAGAACGCCCTCGGGCTCACCAACGTCAACGCGATCGCCGCGGCCTCCCCTCGCGTGGAGACGATCATCTTCGGCCCGGCTGACTTCATGGCGAGCATCAACATGAAGTCGCTCGTCGTGGGGGAGCAGCCGCCGGGATACGACGTCGGCGACGCCTACCACTACATCCTCATGGCCATCCTCATGGCGGCCCGCGCCCACGACAAGCAGGCGATCGACGGTCCCTACCTGCAGATCCGCGACCTCGACGGCTACCGGCGCGTCGCCGGCCGCTCCGCTGCACTGGGCTTCGACGGCAAGTGGGTGCTGCACCCGGACCAGGTCGAGGCGGCCAACGAGGTCTACTCGCCGCGCCAGGACGACTACGACCACGCCGAGCTCATCCTCGACGCGTACGACTACTACACCTCGGCCGAGGGTGGCGCCCGAGGTGCCGTGATGCTCGGCGACGAGATGATCGACGAGGCCAGCCGCAAGATGGCTCTGGTCATCTCGGCGAAGGGCCGAGCCGCAGGGATGCTCCGTACGAAGACCTTCACCCCCCCACAGGACTGACCAACGTCGTTCACCGAACGGGTGTGTCGGTCCGATCGAGCTCAAGCACGCTTCAGTGCTGCTGTGAGAGCGGCGTGGGCTTGGGGCTTGGTAGGTGGCTTGCCGTGGGCCAGCCAGGTGAGCAGGACAGGTCCGGCGATGTGGGAGACCAGCTCCTCGCGCCGTGCGGCCGACGGCGGCGGTGACGCCTGGCGCAGCGCAGCGTGGAAGGGCTCGAGCAGGGTCTCGACGTAGCGGGTACGCCGGGCCACGAGCGCGGCGTCGTCCTGGGGGCCCGACATGAGGGCGGCGAGGAACGGAGCCACCGGACGGTGGCGCAGCCGCCACAGCAGCGCGTCCATCGCGGCCCGGAGGTCGTGCTCGACCGTTCCGGTGAGCGGGGGGTGGTCCGCGCTCGCCGCGACGTCGAGCAGGTCGTCGACGACTGCGTCGGGGCTCGGCCAGTGCCGGTAGATCGTCGACCGCGCGACCCCTGAGGCCTCGTGCAGCCGCTGTGCGGTCAGCGCGCCCACGCCTTCGGCGAGGAGCAGCTCGAGGGCAGCGCGCAGCACGAGCTCGCGGGTGGCGTCGGCTGGTCCGGGTGGCCGGCCGCGGCGCGGCGAGTGGGTGGGAGGCACGACTCCACGCTAGCTGGTGCCGAGCCGAAGATAACTGCTACATTCTGTCTTATCTAATACAGAATGTAGCGAAAAAGGGAGGTTAGCCGATGCGACCGCACGTGGAGATCGTGGATGAGCGCGACTACCTGTGGCACCCGTCCGAGCTGGTGCGGGGCGAGGGCGAGGCCCTGCAGCGCAACCTCGCCTACGACGAGGAGGACGGCTCGGTCTCCTCGAGCCTGTTCTTCCCGGGCGGCTGGGGACGTCCGGCCGGGATCCACCATGCCGAGACGGAGTGGTACGTCCTCGAGGGCGAGGTCACCCTCGGCGCCGAGGTGCTGACCGCCGGCGGGTCCTTCATGGCCCCGACGGGCGTGTGGACCCCGAACCTCCGTGTCGCGGCAGGCACGCGGGTCCTCGTCTTCCGGGAGTACGGCGACTGGGGGTTCGACGTCACCGACCACGGCCCGACGGCGACTCCCGACGGCCGCGAGCTCGTCGTGCGCCACAGCGCCCGGATGCCCTGGGTGCCGGTCGAGCTCGGCAGTCCCATGCGCTTCGACCTCGGCGGCACGCCCGTTCCCGGTCTGTTCATCAAGCTGCTCTACCGCGACCCGACAACGGGCTTCTACACGCGCCTCATCAAGGCGAAGGGCGGCTGGACCGAGCACCCGCTCGCCCACCACCCTTGCTACGAGGAGGCCTACTGCCTCGACGGCGGCTTCCAGTACAACTACGGCGAGATGTGGCCCGGCACGTACTTCTTCCGCCCCGCCCTGATCCGGCACGGGGACTTCACGGCCGCGCTCGACATGGGGTGCACCTGGCTCGTGCGCAGCGACTCCGACCTCGTCGACTGGTACACCGACGACGCCCGGGTCGAGATGCACGGCACCGCGACCAACTGGGGTGCGGAGTTCCCCGGCACAGCGGCGCCGCGCTTCATCCAGCCGGTCCGCTCCCGTTCGGTCGGGGAGTGGAAGGAGCCCTGGTACCAGTGACGCCCCCGCCTCGGAGGTGAGGCGGATCTCGCGGGACCCGGCTCGGAACCGGCTGCGGCGTACGGGGATACTCGGCGGTAACCGCACCGCAGGGGCGGGCCGTGACGCGTCGCGCGCGGACCCGCGAGGAGAGGAACGACCATGGCTCGCCTGGCGCAGACCGAGGGACTCACCGAGATCCAGTCCGAGATCCTCGGCGCGGTCCACGACTTCGTGGAGAAGGAGATCATCCCCCACGCCCAGGAGCTCGAGCACGCCGACGAGTACCCCGCGGAGATCGTCGAGGGGATGAAGGACATGGGGATCTTCGGCCTCATGATCCCCGAGGAGTACGGCGGCCTCGGCGAGTCGCTGCTCACCTATGCGCTGGCCGTCGAGGAGATCGCCCGCGGCTGGATGAGCGTCAGCGGCATCGTCAACACGCACTTCATCGTGGCCTACCTGCTCATGCAGCACGGGACCGAGGAGCAGAAGGCGTACTTCCTCCCGAAGATGGCGGCCGGGGAGATCCGCGGAGCCTTCTCGATGTCCGAGCCGCACTGCGGGTCCGACGTCGCGGCCATCACCTCCAAGGCCGTGCGTGACGGTGACGACTTCGTCCTGCACGGCCAGAAGATGTGGCTCACCAACGGTGGCACCTCGACCCTCGTCGCCGTCCTGGTCCGTACCGACGGCGAGGTCGATGCCGGGTCGAGCGTCTACCGGAGGATGACGACGTTCCTCGTGGAGAAGCCGGCCGGCTTCGGCGAGGTTCTCCCCGGCCTCACCATCCCGGGCAAGATCGAGAAGATGGGCTACAAGGGCGTCGACACCACTGAGCTCGTGATGGACGGGCTGCGCGTGCCCGCCGACCGGGTCCTCGGTGGCGATCCCGGCCGCGGCTTCTACCAGATGATGGACGGCGTCGAGGTCGGTCGCGTCAACGTCGCGGCCCGCGCCTGCGGCGTCGCGATCCGAGCGTTCGAGCTCGGCATCGACTACGCCCAGACCCGCCACACCTTCGGCAAGCAGATCGCCGAGCACCAGGCGGTGCAGTTCCGCCTCGCCGACATGGCGGTCAAGGTCGAGGCGGCGCACCAGATGATGGTGATGGCAGCCCGCAAGAAGGACGCCGGGGAGCGCAACGACATCGAGGCCGGGATGGCGAAGTATCTCGCGAGCGAGTACTGCAAGGAGGTCGTCGAGGACTCCTTCCGGATCCATGGCGGCTACGGCTACGCCAAGGAGTACGAGATCGAGCGCCTCTACCGCGAGGCACCGATGCTCATGATCGGAGAGGGCACCGCGGACATCCAGCGGATGATCATCGGCCGTCGCCTGCTCGAGGACTACAAGAAGCGCTAGCCCGCCCGACGGCGACGTAGGGTGATGGCATGACTGGTGGACTGGCACGTATGGCGGGTGGGCCGGACGTCACGAAGCGGCCCGTTCTCGCGACGTACGACGACTACGCGGGTGCACAGAAAGCCGTGGACACGTTGAGCGACAACGGCTTCCCGGTGCAGAACGTGGCGATCGTCGGTGTCGACGTCCGGATCGTCGAGGCGGTGCTGGGTCGCATGTCCTGGGGCCGCGCGGCGGTCTCAGGGCTGTTCACGGGCGCGTGGTTCGGTGCCCTCGTCGGGCTGTTCGTCGGCCTGTTCTCCTCGACGACCGGCAGCCTGGTCCCGATCCTCGCGCTCGGGCTGCTCTACGGCGCCGCCTTCGGCATCGTATGGGGGCTCATCACCTACGCGTTCACCCGCGGCCAACGCGACTTCGTCTCGCGCCAGCAGCTCCAGGCGACCCGCTACGACGTGCTGTGCGAGCAGTCGGTGCTCGGCGACGCCAGGAGGATCCTGGGGCTCGGCGGCGGCTGGCCGCCGACCGGCCCGACCGCGACCGCGCCCGCGAGCTCGGCTCTCCCGGATGCGACCGAGAAGCCGACCGTGAAGGCAGCCGAGGTCGGCGACGAGGTCGCACCCGCTGGCGGCGTCCCGCCTGCTACCGCCTGAGCGACTCGTGAGCGGCGAGGAGTTCGAGCAGCGCCCCGGCCTCGCCGCGCTGTTCGCCCGTCAGGCCCGCGCCTCGAGCGAGAACGGGTCACGGCTGTACGCCGAGATCTGCCAGGCGGCGTCGCTCGATCTCGCGACGTCGAGCCGTCTGGGCCGCGTCCTCGAGCCGTGGCGCGGGTCCCGCGCCGGCGACATGCTCCCGCTGAGGGTCCTCGGCGCCGCCCACCGGCTCGTCCTCGAGCGCGAGGCCCCGGGGCTCGCGCTGTGGTTCCCGTCGGTCGGTGGCACCGCCCCGAGCGACGCGCTCGGTCGCGGTGCCTGCTACGCAGCCTGGGTCGACGCGCTCGTCGAGCATGCCGCCCGGTTGCCGCACCTGCTCGCCAACCCGCCCCAGACCAACGACCCCGGGC
>JANMMN010000053.1:0-5074 GCA_031373405.1 Actinomycetes bacterium | reverse complement strand
AGCCACTAGGGGAGGCCCGACCCGCCCGCGGGCATCTCATCCCGTAGCTCGGTCGCCCGCACGGGCGGGCGGCACTCAGGTGGCCGCCACGATGCTGGCTCCGAGGCCGGCGTAGAACAACGAGAACGCCAGACCGTAGGCGGTGACCGCGACCACGGTGGTGCGCACAAGCCGCTGAGTCGGGTGAACCATCCGGGCGAGCAGAACAGCCAGCACGGGACTGATGACCACCGCTACCACTGCAGTGGACCAGGGGTGATGATCACCGACGTGGTGCACGTACGTGCCGACGAATCGTCGCTGCGACGCCGCGGTGACGGCAGCGTCGATCCGGCGTTGGATCTGGGGTTCGAGATTTCGGCTCGCCAGAAGGGCAGTGATCACCAGCACGCCCACCAAGCTGGTGAACACCCCCACTCCGAGCATGACGCCGATTCGGCCACCCACCCAGGCACCCGTAGCCGCAAGGATGGGTCCCGCCACGACGTCGTCGACGAAGGTCATCGTCAGAGCAAGCCCCGGCCACGCGAGTCGAGCTGCACTCACGGTCGTCGTCCCTGGCTCGTGCCGGCCAGCTCACCGAGCCGGGCGTGGATGCGCGCCCGTAGCTCCGGGCCCGGTGGTGCCAGGCCGAACAGGTCAGCGGCCCACAGTCCGTCAGCGGCTAGGCGCACCACATGGGCGTCGACCCCGGGGAGTCCGTCATCGTCTATGCGCTCGACCCACGCGGTGTAACGCTCTTGGAGCGGCTCAAGAAGTGTCGGGTCGTACCCCACGGCCGCCAGCAGCGCCACCGAAGCCACATGCGTGGACGTGTCCTGCGGCGGCATTGCACTGGCCGTCACGTAGGCCCGCGTCCAGGCTCCTGGTTCGAGCGGGTCTCCGTCGTGGGCGGTGACTTGGTCGGCGTCGAAGCCGTTCGACAACTCCTCCAGGAGGGCGGCCACGAGCGCCTCCTTCGTGGGGAAGTGATAGAGCACCCCACCCTTGCTCAGGCCGATCGCGTCACCGACTGCAGCCAAGGTCAAGGCCGAATAGCCGTGCTCCGCCACCACTGCGACTGCGGCGCGCAGCAGGGATTCTCTTCTGGAAGGCCGGGGACTCATAGGTCCATACTATACCGGCTGGACGGTATAGTATGGGCCCGGGCGAGCAGGGACGGATTCCACGAAGGCCGATCGCACCTGACGCCCGTGCTTCACCGGGGCGACGGGGACCAGCGGCGGTTCACGGCAGGTCGAGGGCCAGGCAGACCGAGCGGTCGTCGTCGGCGTACTGGCCGTAGTTCGCGATCCTCGTCCAGCCGCTGCTGCGGTAGAGCTCGATCGCCTCCGGTTGCTCGGTGCCCGTCTCCAGCCACAGCCGTCGGTATCCGTCCGCGGCGGCGAGGTCGAGAAGCGCAGCCATCAGGGCGCGCGAGAGCCCACGACCGCGTGCTGTGGGGACGACGTACACCCGCTTGATCTCCCCGAGGTCGTCGCCGGCGCCGGGGACGGTCCACGACAGCAGCTGCACCACACCGCACCCGATCGCAGTGCCGTCGTCATCGAGCAGGAGGAGCCAGCGTGCCCCCGGGTCCGGCGCCTTGATGTCGTCCGGGTCATCGCCGTAGCGCGCAGCCATCTCCACGACGAGGTCGCGGACGAGCCGCGCGACCTCGGGGTGATCGGCGTGTGCGGTGGTGATGCGCGGCATGGCGGCATCCTCGCGCACGCGCTCGGCCGTCGGATCAGCCACACTGGTCGGATGCGCGACATCGTCATCCTCGGGAGCACCGGGTCCATCGGGACCCAGGCGCTCGACGTCGTACGCCGCAACCGCGACCGGTTCACGATCAGCGCGCTCAGCGCGGGCGGCGCAGACGTCGTGACGCTCGCGGCCCAGGTCGCGGAGTTCGGGGTCGCCACGGTCGCGGTCGCCGACGCCACCCGCGAGGCCGACCTGCGCGTGGCGCTCGACCGGCACGGTGTGAGCCCGAAGGTGCTCGTCGGTCCGGACGCATCGACCGAGACGGCCGGCCTGCCCACCGACGTCGTCCTCAACGGCATGACCGGGTCGATCGGGCTGCGCCCGACCCTCGCCGCGCTCGCTGCCGGCTCGATCCTCGCCCTGGCCAACAAGGAGTCGCTCATCGCCGGCGGCCCGCTCGTGACGGCGGTCGCCGCGCCGGGTCAGATCGTGCCGGTCGACTCGGAGCACTCGGCTCTCGCCCAGGCGCTGCGCGGCGGACGCGCCGACGAGGTGCGCAGACTCGTCGTCACCGCGAGCGGCGGGCCGTTCCGGGGGCGAGCGCGCGAGTCGCTGCACGACGTCACCCCCGCGCAGGCCCTGGCGCACCCGACGTGGGCGATGGGCCCGGTCGTCACCATCAACTCCGCGACGATGGTCAACAAGAGCCTCGAGGTGATCGAGGCGCACCTGCTCTTCGACATCCCCTACGACCACATCGACGTCGTCGTTCACGCCCAGTCGATGGTGCACTCGATGGTCGAGTTCGTCGACGGGTCGACCCTCGCCCAGGTCAGCCCGCCCGACATGCGGCTGCCGATCGCGCTGGGACTGTCCTGGCCCGATCGCGTCGCGGACGCCGCGCCGGGTTGTGACTGGACCGCATCGTCGACCTGGACCTTCGAGCCGCTCGACGAGGTGGCCTTTCCGGCGGTGGCGCTCGCCCGCCGAGCCGGCCAGGCCGGCGGCACCGCCCCGGCGGTCTTCAACGCTGCCAACGAGGAGTGCGTCGCTGCCTTCCTCGCCGGGAGGCTGGCCTTCCTCGGGATCGTCGACACGCTCACGGTCGTGGTGGACGAGCACCTGGCGTCGGCGTACGGGAACCCACGCACGGTGGCGGACGTCCTAGCCGCCGAGGACTGGGCCCGTGCGCGCGCCCGCGAGCTGACAGGGGACGCGGCATGACGCTGGGGCTCGAGGCGCTGGGCTGGGTGATCTTCCTGGCCGGGATCGGCATCTCCATCGGTCTGCACGAGATCGGTCACCTGCTGCCCGCGAAGGCATTCGGGGTCAAGGTCACCCAGTACATGGTCGGCTTCGGCCCCACCGTGTGGTCGCGCCACAAGGGCGAGACCGAGTACGGCGTCAAGGCCGTGCCCCTCGGCGGCTACATCCGGATGGTCGGCATGTATCCGCCGGAGCCCGGCACCGACCCGACGATGCTGCGGGCGTCCTCGACCGGTCGGTTCTCCACCCTCATCGACGACGCGCGTCAGCAGTCGCTCGAGGAGGTGACGCCCGAGGACGCCGACCGGGTCTTCTACAAGCTCCCCGTCCGCAAGCGCATCGTCGTCATGCTCGGCGGTCCGACCATGAACCTCGTCCTCGCCTTCGCGCTGTTCACCATCGTGCTCTCCGTGATCGGCACCCCTGCGCTCACCACCACGGTCGGCAAGGTCGTTCCCTGCGTCCCGACCAGCGAGAACCTCAAGGGCTCGGTCGACGGGTCGGGCAGCTGCGCGCCGTCGACCCAGACGCCTGCGGCGATCGCGGGGCTGCGGGTCGGTGACACGGTCGTCTCGTTCGCCGGTACGCCCGTGCAGACCTGGCCGGAGACCCAGGCGGCGATCAGGAGCGCGGCACCCGGTGACGTGCCTGTCGTGGTCGACCGGGACGGGGTGCAGGTCACCCTGGTCGTGCCGCTGGAGTCGGTGACCTACCCGGTCTTCGACGAGAACGGGAAGGCCACCGGTGAGCTCGAGCAGCGCAACTTCGTCGGCGTCGCACCCGGTTACGAGCGCCAGGCGCAGCCGGTGAGCACCGTGCCCGGCTACATCTGGGACGTCTCGGTCAAGGCGATGACGACGATCGTCACGCTGCCGGCGCGGCTCTGGGACCTCGTGCGACAGGTGACCACCGACGAGGAGCGCGACCCCAACGGCATCGTCGGGCCGGTCGGAGTGGGTCGGATCACGGGCGAGGTCGTGGCCCTGGAGAACACCCCGGTCGCCGACAAGGCCGCCGGCGTCCTCGGCCTGCTCGCCGGGCTCAACCTGTTCCTCTTCCTGTTCAACCTGATCCCGCTGCTGCCCCTCGACGGCGGCCACGTCGCGGGAGCGCTCTGGGAGTCGATCAAGCGGGGCTGGGCGCGGGTGCGGCACAAGCCCGACCCGGGCCCGGTCGACATCGCCAAGGCGCTGCCGCTCACGTACGCGATCTCCGTCGGCCTCGTGGTCATGGGTGGGATCGTCCTGGTCGCCGACCTGTTCGAGCCGATCACCCTCGGCGGCTGAACGCGCCCGACAAGGTCGGGGGGCGCCGGGCGCGCCGTTCGGGGGATGATGGGTACATGACCGTCGGACTCGGCATGCCCCCCCTCCCGGCCCCCGTGGTCCCCCCACGGCCGGGCAGCCGCAACTTACGGCTGCACCACCCGACCCACCCCGTCGAGATCGGGGGTGACGCGCCGATCTCGGTGCAGTCGATGACCACGACCCTGACCAGCGACGTCGACGCGACGCTGCAGCAGATCGCCGAGCTGACCGCCGCCGGCTGCCAGATCGTGCGGGTGGCGGTGCCCAGCCAGGACGACGCCGACGCGTTGAGCCAGATCGCCAGGAAGTCCGGCATCCCCGTGATCGCCGACATCCACTTCCAGCCCAAGTACGTCTTCGCCGCGATCGACGCCGGGTGCGCCGGCGTACGCGTCAACCCCGGCAACATCAAGGCGTTCGACGACAAGGTCGGCGAGATCGCCCGGGCCGCGAAGGACGCCGGCGTCCCGATCCGGATCGGTGTCAACGCCGGCTCGCTCGACAAGCGGCTGCTGGAGAAGTACGGCAAGGCGACCCCCGAGGCACTGGTCGAGTCGGCGCTGTGGGAGTGCTCGCTGTTCGAGGAGCACGACTTCCGCGAGATCAAGATCTCGGTCAAGCACAACGACCCTGTCGTCATGGTCGAGGCCTATCGGCTCCTCGCCGCCCGCTGCGACTACCCGTTGCACCTCGGCGTCACTGAAGCCGGCCCGACCTTCCAGGGAACGGTGAAGTCCGCGGTGGCATTTGGCGCGCTGCTCGCCGAGGGGATCGGCGACACGATTCGTGTTTCGCTGTCGGCCCCACCGGTT
>JANMMN010000027.1:0-4480 GCA_031373405.1 Actinomycetes bacterium | reverse complement strand
GTCGGCTCCGCGAAACGAGGCGGGGGGAGCCGTCGCAGACCGACCGCCTTCGGCGGTGGGAGCTCCTCCCACATCCGCCGGCCTCCCAGAGCAGATGAAGGGCACCCCGATGGGGTGCCCTTCATCTGTGGCGGTGGCGGGGGGATTTGAACCCCCGAGGGGCTTTTGAGACCCCAACCCGCTTAGCAGGCGGGCGCCATCGACCGGACTAGGCGACGCCTCCAGGTGCCGGGCCGGGTCCGCGCGCGGACCTGCTACCGGCCCGGAAAGGCTACCCGACACCCCGGGCCGATCCGACCACGGTCGACCCCCCGGCACGGCAGGGTAGGACGGCACCGACACCCCGGCCCGAGGAGCGCACGTGAGCACACCGACCAGCACCGGCCCGGTCCGCATCGGGCTCGTCGGCTACGGCTTCGGCGGCCGCACTTTCCACGCGACGCTGATCCGCGCTACGCCGTCGCTCGAGCTCGTCGGCGTCGTCACCACCAGCCCCGAACGCATCGCGCGACTCGCCGCCGACCACCCCGGTGTCCCGGCTCTCGACTCGCTCGGCGCGCTTGTCGACCTCGGCGTCGAGGCCGTCGTCGTCTCCTCCACGACCGCCACGCACACCGAGCTGACCGACGCCGCCCTCGACCTCGGGCTGCACGTCGTGTGCGACAAGCCGCTCGCCGTCGACGCGCGTCACGCCGCTGCGTCGGTCGCGCGCGCCGAGGCCGCCGGGCTGTTGATCACGGCGTACCAGAACCGTCGATGGGATTCCGACTTCCTCACCATGCGCCGCGTCATCGACAGCGGCGCGGTCGGCGCGGTCCACCGCTACGAGTCGCACTTCGAGCGCTGGGCACCCGGGCCCGACCGGGCCGCCTGGCGCTCGATGAGCACACCCGAGGAGGGCGGCGGGCTGCGCCTCGACCTCGCCACGCACCTCGTCGACCAGGCCGTGGTGCTCTTCGGCACCGTCGAGAGGGTGTACGCCGAGATCGCGAACCGTCGACCCGGCACCGTCGCCGACGACGACCTCACCCTCGACCTCGGGCACGCCAACGGAGTGCTCAGCCGGCTGCAGGCCTCGAAGGTCTCGGGTGACGCGAGCCGCCGGTTCCACGTGTCCGGCAGCGGCGGCGCCTTCGTCCTCGGCGGCTTCGACGGTCAGGAGCCGGCGCTCCTCGCGGGCCGCACCCCCGCGACCGAGGGCGAGGGGTGGGGCGTGGAGCCCGAGTCCGCCTGGGGGCGGATCGTGCGCGGCGACGAGTCGGAGACCGTGCCGAGCGAGCGCGGGCGTTGGGACCTGTTCTACCCCGCGTTCGCCGCAGCCGTCCGCGGCCAGGGACCGCTGCCGGTCGACCCGCACGAGGCGGTGACCGTGCTCGAGATCCTCGATGCCGCCGTCGTCAGCGCGCGCGAGCACCGCGTCGTGACGTTGGGCTGACGCCGCCGCGAGATCCCCCGCGGGTCACTTGCCGGTGAGGCGCAACGTGGATCGGCGATAGCCATACAGGAAATAGACGGCGAGCCCGAAGGTCATCCAGATGCCGAACACGATCCAGGTGATGCCGGCCAGGCCGACGAGCAGATAGCCGCAGAAGAGCATCCCGAGGATCGGCGTGATCGGGAAGAACGGCGTACGGAACGAACGCTGAAGGTCCGGTCGCGACCGGCGCAGCACCATGACACCGATGTTGACGAGGAGGAACGCGAAGAGCGTGCCGATGCTCGTCGCCTCCGCGAGCTGCCCGAGCGGCACGAACGCGGCCAGCACCGAGATCACCACCGTCACGATGATCGTGTTGGTGACCGGCGTCTGGGTGCGCGGGTTCACCTTCGTGAACGCCTTCGGCAGCAAGCCGTCGCGGCCCATCGCGAACAGGATGCGGGTCTGGCCGTACATCACCGTGAGGACGACGCTGAAGATGGAGATCACCGCGCCGAGGGAGATCAGGGCCGGCGCCCACGACGAGCCGGTCACGTCGGCGACGATCGTCGCGAGCACCGCCTCGCCGTTGCCGTCACCCCACAGATAGCTCTGCTGGCCGTCGACCGTGACGACCTCGCCGTCCTGCGCTCCGAGCGCGGCGAGGGTGACGAGCAGGTAGATGATCGTGACGATGAGCAGGCTGCCGAGGATGGCGATCGGCAGGTCGCGCCGCGGATTCTTCGCCTCCTCGCCCGCCGTCGACGCAGCGTCGAATCCGATGTAGGAGAAGAAGACCTGGCCTGCGGCCGCCTGGACGCCGACGACGCCGAGCGGCGCGAACGGCATGAGGTTGGAGCCGTCGAACGCGGTGAACGCGACCGCACAGAAGAAGGCCAGGATCCCGATCTTGAGGAACACCATGATCGTGTTGGCAGTCGCCGACTCGCTCGCACCGCGCAACAGCAGCAACCCGCAGAGCACCACGACCAGGATCGCCGGGATGTTGAAGACACCGCCGTCCTCACCCGGGGGGTTGGCGAACTGCGGCGGGATCTCGATGCCGAACGTCGAGAGGAACTCGTTGAGGTACTGCCCCCAGCCGACCGCGACTGCCGCCACGGACACGCCGTACTCCAGCATCAGGCACCAGCCGCACACCCACGCGACGAGCTCGCCGAGGGTCGCGTAGGTGTAGGAGTACGACGACCCCGAGACGGGGATCGTGCCGGCGAGCTCGGCGTAGGACAGCGCGGAGAACAGGCACGTGACCGCAGCGAGGAGGAACGAGACCAGCACGGCGGGACCGGCCTTGGGCACGGCCTCGCCGAGGATCACGAAGATGCCGGTGCCGACGATCGACCCGACCGAGAACATCGTCAGCGCGAGCAGGCCCATCGTGCGCTTGAGCTGACCCGAGCCGCCGGCGTCCGCAGCATCGGCCGCCGCGACGATGTCGTCGACGGACTTCGTGCGGAACAGCTGCTTGACATCCGGTCCGGCCACGTCGTCCTCCTCGCTACGCAGGCTCTCGCGACTGGCTACGGTAGTGCTGCCGGGACACCCGGGTCCGGTCCTCGCGCAGGTCAGTGGGAGGCGACGTGACCGTGACCGACATCGTCATCGGCACCGTCGGGGACGCCGCCAGCGACGACGCAGCCGCACTCGGCATCGCCCTCGCACGCACACTCGGCGCAGTGCCCGTGCTCGCCCACATCCGGCCCGAGTCGTGGCAGGCGCCCGGCTCCGGCCGGGTCGACGCCGAGTGGGACAGCTATCTCGAGGAGAGCACCGCCGAGATCCTCGACCAGACCTGGGCGCGGCACGCCGAGGCCCTCGCCGCGCTCGGTGGCGCCGTCGAGGTCGGTCGGCATCGGTCCAGCGGCGTGGGTCTCGATGAGCTCGCCGTACGCCGAGGCGCCGACTACCTCGTCATCGGCTCGGCACCCGACGGCCGGCCCGGCCGGATCGCCGGCGGCTCCACGTCCGAACGACTGCTCCATGGTGCCTCCGTCGGAGTCGCGATCGCCCCGACCGGGTACGCCGCGGTCGCCCCCGAGCGCATCGACCGCGTCGTCGTCGCGGTCGACACCACCGCGCACCACTCGCAGCTCGGGTCGATCCTCGACCTCGTGCACACGCACGGTGTCGCCCTGAGCCTGGTGACGATCGTGCGCCGGGCGACACGGATCTACAGCACCAAGCTCGGCCCGACGGCGGAGTCCGACGTCATCCGGGTGCTCCGCGACGATGCCGCGGCGTCGCTCGCCCGCACGCTGGACACCGTGGCTGCACGCGGACTCGAAGGTGCCGACGCGCAGGTGCTCGTCGGTGACGACGTCGGTGCCGCGCTCGCGACGTACGACTGGCGACCTGGCGACCTGCTCGCCTGCGGGTCACGTCGCAGTGGTCCGCTGCGCCGGGTGCTGCTCGGCGACATGACCTTCCGGATCCTGCGCGGTGCGACGGTGCCGGTTCTCGTGCTACCACGCGCGGAGGCCTGACCCCCGAGCGTGCGGTGAAGGGTCCATAGGTTTCATAGGTTCGAACCTATGAAACCTTCATCGCAGGCGAGCTCGTGGCGAGGGCGGCGGCGAGGCGATGAGTGGAACGCACCTGTGATGCACGAGGATCGGCACATGTACGTAGTGGTGAGCCAGGCCTGGTCCAAGGACGACGCGGAGAGCGCCGACGGCTACGTCGCGGAGTATGAGAACTTCCTCGCGTTCCACGAGCAGCAGCCCGGGTTCCTCGGACGGCGACTCATCCGCGGCGTCGAGGACCGCACCCACTTCACCAACCTGCGCTTCTTCGCGCACCTCGACGACTACGAGGCGATGACCCAGCGCGAGGGCTACCAGGACCACCTCGTCGCGATGTTCGAGCACCTCAAGCCCTACGACACCTACCCGCGCGAGTTCTTGGAGGTCGTCGTCGCCGACGGCCCCGGGATCATCTGAGCGCAGCGGGTCACGCGTGGTCGCGGCCCGGTCGTGCTCGCACCACCCGGATGCGACGGATCGACCACGACGGTGGGAGGGATGATGACGACGTTCGTGCTCA
>JANMMN010000009.1:0-1569 GCA_031373405.1 Actinomycetes bacterium | reverse complement strand
CGCGATGGCTGCCGCCGCGATCGCGGTGGTCGTCGCGGTCACGGCGTCGCCCCGCGAGCGCGCGCTGCTGTTCGGGGATCCGGTCAACCATGGGCTCCTGCCCGACGACCCGCCGGCCGCCGCGCGCCGGGAGCGGCTCGTCGTACGCGGGCAGGTCTGACCCCCGGCGTCGGACGCCTGCGGGATCAGAGCTCGTCGACGCCGACCTGCGGGCCCCCGCCCACGAGCAGCACCCCGCCGCGGATACCGTCGCGCGCCCAGCCGCGCACAGCGCTGGCCAGCACGTCGACCGCCACTGCGAAGTCCCGTGGCTGGGCCTCGGCGAACTCGCTCCACGACACCCACAGCACGATGACCCCGTCGACCCCGCCGAGGTCGAGGTCGGCGAGGCACTCCTCGAGCGCGTCCCAGTTCAGGCCGAACCACTCGGGCAGCGCGAACGCCTCCGAGCACACCTCGAGGAACGCGGCCGTGTCCTCGGCCTCGGCGCCGTCGAGCACGACCGTGCGCCAGCCGAGCTCCTCGGCCGCGGTCTCGAGCTCGTCGACGTGAGCGTCGGTGCGGTGCACGCCGGTAACCCGCGCCAGGACCGATGAGCTCATGACGGCACTCCCGAGAGGACTTCGCGGAACGACTCGTAGTGGTCGTCGGTGTAGTAGCGCTCACCGGACCTGCCACCGACGATCCGGCGCGCCCCACGATCCGTCGAGCCAGGTGTGATCACGGTGTACTCCTGGTACCACCCCGCCGGGTGCTGGGGCAGCAGGCGCTCCCGGTTGGAGAAGGTCACGCCGTCCTTGGAGTACGGAAACGGCCCACCGGAGTCGATGAGGCGCAGCGTGTCGACGCCCTCCGCGGGCAGCGCCGCGACGAGCATCGTGCGGAGCGTCGAGACCGGGTCGGCCGGCGCGAGCGAGGCGGCATCCGACGGCGTCGGCACGGCTCCCGGCTGTGCTGACGCACCCGGCCCGGTCGGCGTGCTCGTCGGCGTACTGGTCGGCGTGCCGGTCGAGGTGCTCGTCGGAGTGCCGGTCGAGGTGCTCGTCGACACGCCGGTGGAGCTGGCGCCGCAGGCCGTGACCCCGAGTGCGGCGACGAGTGCGGCGAGGACCAGAGCGAGCAGGCGTCTGGTCGGGGAGGTGAGCGCGAGCACCGCCGTATCCTGGCACGCCCTGCGCGCCGGGTCGCACCCATCGGTGCGAGGATCTGCGCCATGAGCAGTCGCGACCTCGACCGGGCCGGGATCACCGATCCCGCCATGCGAGCCTCGTACGAGCGCTGTCGCGAGCTCAACGCTCAGCACGGCAAGACCTACTACCTCGCCACCTTGCTGCTCCCACCGGCCAAGCGTCCCTACGTCCATGCCCTCTACGGCTTCGCCCGCTACGCCGACGAGATCGTCGACGACCTCGCCTCGACGCTCTCGGAGCCGGAGAAGGCCGAGTGGCTCGGCTCCTGGGGTCAACGGTTCTTCGACGACCTGCGACGCGGGCACAGCGACGACCCGGTCTGTCGCGCGGTCGTCGACACCGTGCAGCGCTGGGACATCCCGGTGGAGCACTTCGAGGC
>JANMMN010000365.1:0-8638 GCA_031373405.1 Actinomycetes bacterium | reverse complement strand
GTGTCAGGCCTCGAAGGGGACGAGCAGGTGACGGCCGGCGATCTCGCGCGCCGAGTCGGTGTCGGGGCCGGGGGTGGGAACGAGCACGGCCTCGCGGTAGTAGCGCAGCTCGGCGATCGACTCCCGCGCATCGGCCAGGGCGCGGTGGTTGCCACGCTTGGGCGGGGAGTTGAAGTAGACCCGCGGGTACCAGCGGCGGACGAGCTCCTTGATCGAGGAGACGTCGATGAGCCGGTAGTGCAGGTGCGCGTCGAGCGCCGGCATGTCGCGGGCGAGGAATCCACGGTCGACGTACACGCTCGACCCGGCCAGCGGCGCCTTGCGCGAGTCCGGCACGTGCGAGCGGATGTAGTCGAGCACGAGCGTCTCGGCCACCTCGAGGGTGGTGCCGAGCGGGATCTCCTCGATCAGGCCCGAGGCCGTGTGCATCTCCCGCACGATGTCGGGCATCGCCGCGAACGGGGCGTCCGGGGGTCGGATCACGACGGTGACGCCCGCATCCAGCTCGCGCAGCTCCGCGTCCGTGACGACACAGGCGACCTCCACGAGGGCGTCCGAGCCGAGGTCGAGACCGGTCATCTCGCAGTCGACCCAGACGATCCGGTCGCCCGTCTTGCCGGTCGGAGCGGGTGCGGCAGGGCCGGAAGGGGTCGTCATGGCCGCCACCCTAGGTGCTCCCGTGCGGGCCCCATCACCCGAACGGCGTACCGATGACCCGTCGAGAACGCCGATGCAGTGGTCATGGAGTCGCTCGCGAGCATGGCAGGCACGCCCCGGGGGCGTGGCGTGTCCGCCAGGTCGGGGGTCCGCGTCGTCATCGCACTGACTGCGGCCTCCTCCGTGCTCGTGGGGATGGGGGTGTCGGGCGCGGGGGCGCTGGGCGCCTCGGGTGCCGGTGCCGCCGCAGGCTCGGCGATCGTCGTCACCGGAACGGTCGAGCGGCTCCACCTCGACGCGTTCGGCTCCACCGAGGGCGGGGAGAGCGACGAGGCGACCTTCATCCGCACCGGAGCGGGTGCCGTGCAGGTGCCCACCTCGGACCTCGAGGGAGTGGTGGAAGGAGCCACCGTCAAGGTCGGGCTCGCGAGCACGCAGGGTGTCCGGGTGACCCCGAACGGCGTCGTGTCGACGACGCCGTCCACCATGAGCGCCCGCGACGCCGAGGCGGGGGCAGACGTCAGCAGCGTCCAGGTCGTCGCCGAGCCCACGGTCGGCACCGTCGACACCGGGACCTCGTTCGCGGCGCCGAGTGCGGCACTGGAAGCAGGTGCGGCGAAGCACGAGGTCACCGTCGTCGTCGTGACGCCTGCCGGCGGCACCGCATCGTCGGTGTCGGCCTCGAGCCTTGCCGGCGTCCTGAACTCCACAGTCGACAGCTACTGGACCTCCGTGACGGCCGGCGCCGTGGGCTTCGCTGCCACCGCGCACCCCTCGGTCGTGACCACGGCGTCGACGCCGTGCGCGAACGGCAGCGTCTCCGGCTCGTACACGTTCTGGGACGAGGTCGCGACGAAGGTCGGCTGGGCGCAGGGCCCGGGCAAGCACCTCCTCGTCTACTTCAAGGCACTCCCCGCGTGCGGTGGCATCGCCGGCCTCGGCACCGTCGGCAGTGGCGTGACCTCCGGGGGCCTCGTCTGGTCCAACGGATACTCCACGACCGGCGTCCTGGGCCACGAGCTCGGCCACAACCTCGGCCTCGGCCACTCCCAGGAGCTCGACTGCACCGTGAACGGCGCGCGCGTCACCGACGCCGCAGCGCAGTTCTGCAGCAAGCGCTCCTACTGGGACACCAACGACATCATGGCCGTGTCGTGGCAGAACCAGGGCTTCCTCAACGCCTCGCACCTGCGTCGGCTCGGAGTCCTCGACCCTGCTGCCCAGGTCGCGCCGACGACATCAGGTGTCACGGCGCTCAACCCGCTCTCGACCGCCGGCCAGCGCGTCCTGACCCTCGCCGACGGCGGCACGACCTACGTCGTCGAGTACCGCGCCCCGGTCGGCCTCGACGCGTGGATGGCGACCAGCCCCGGGTGGGGCGCGCAGGGCGTCACCGTACGCCGTGAGTTCAACCAGGCGGCACTGCCGATGGGCGCCAACTTCCCGGCGCACGAGTCGTTCGTGCTCGACGGCGACACCGCCAGCGCCGACTCCAACTTCGGGTCGATCCGCACGGTGCTCCCGGTCGGCCAGTGGGTCGACCTCGCCGAAGGACGCCTCGGCATCCGGGTCGCCGCCCAGTCGATGGACAACGCGGTGATCGAGTACCGCGTCGGCCCGGCCGCACCGGGGACACCCAGCGCTCCCGCGGCTCCGGCCACGTCGCCGCCCGTGCTGTCCCAGCCGATGCCCGGTCTGCTGACGGGCGCCGTCAAGGCCGGCCGTGGCGGCCTCGTTGTGCCGCTGCGCTGGGTCTGGAGCGTCACGACACCCTCGGGCAACCCGACCGCCGCCAGCGCCACGCAGGTCGCGACCGCCAAGGCGAGCATCGCCGCGGCGGTGACGGGGTTCAAGGCCGCGGCGTACCGCGCCCGGGCCGCCAACGCCGCCGGGTCGGCCGTGAGCCCACTGGGTCGCGTGCGGGCCCACTACATGGTCGAGACGACGGTGAAGGGCCTGCGCTACTCCAAGGGCTGGTCGACCGCGAGAGCCACCGGCGCCGTCGGGCGCACGCTGAGCCTCACGACCGGCAAGAACACCCGCGTCACCGCGACGGTCAAGGCTCGGGCCGTGGGCGTGCTCCTGCAGCGCAGCGCCAAGGCCGGCAAGGCAGCGATCTACCTCGACGGTCGCCGCGTGGCCATCATCAACCTGCGGGCCAACCGGGCCGCGACGGTGCTCGTCTGGTCGGCGACCTTCGCCGCCAACGGCGTGCACACGGTGACGGTGGTCAACCTCAGCCGTGGTTCGCGCGGCGTGCTCGGCTTCGACGGAGTCGTCACGCTCGTCTGACCTGGTCCGGCGCCAGCCCCAGGTCGCGCCGCGCTCGGTGTGCTCGGCATCATGGGCCCATGCACAACTCAGGGGTGCCCCGATGACCGGCGCGAGCTTCGCGAGCGACAACCACGCCGGCGTGCACCCGGAGGTGCTCGCCGCGATCCTCGCGGCGGACGGCGGATACGCGACGGCCTACGGCGACGACCCCGTCACCGCGGAGGCGGTGCGGCTCTTCCGTCGTGAGCTCGGCGAGCAGGTCGAGGTCTTCCCCGTCTTCAACGGCACCGGCGCCAACGTCGTCGGGCTCCAGTCGATGCTGCGCACCTACGAGGCCGTGGTCTGTGCCGAGACCGCCCACATCAACGTCGACGAGTGCGGCGCCCCTGAGCGCTTCCTCGGGGCCAAGCTCATCGACGTCCCCACCCCCGACGGCAAGCTGACGGTCGAGGCGGTCGACCGAGCGGTGTGGGGCATCGGCGACCTGCACCACGTGCAGACGCGCGTGCTCTCCCTCACGCAGTCGACCGAGCTCGGCACCGTCTACACGCTCGACGAGCTCGCTGCGCTGACCTCCTGGGCGCACGAGCACGCCCTCTTCGTGCACCTCGATGGGGCTCGGCTGTCCAACGCGGCAGTCTCCCTCGGGGTGGGCATCGCCGAGCTGAGCGCCGGCATCGACGTGCTCTCCTACGGCGGCACGAAGAACGGAGCGATGGGCGTCGAGGCGGTCGTGGTGCTCAACCCGGAGCTCGCGCACGTCATGCCGTTCGTGCGCAAGCAGGCGATGCAGCTGGGCTCGAAGATGCGCTACCTGTCCGCGCAGCTGGTGGCACTGCTCACCGACGACCTGTGGCGACGCAACGCCACTCACGCCAATGCGATGGCGGCGCGTCTCGCCGCAGCGGTCGACGGTGCCGTCGGCGTCGAGCTCACGGGCGCGGTCGACGCCAACGCCGTCTTCGCGATCCTCGATCCAGCAGTGACGGCGAAGCTCCAGGCGGAGTACGCCTTCTACGTGTGGAACGAGGCGACCGGCCAGGTGCGCTGGATGACGTCGTGGTCGACCACCGAGGCCGACGTCGACGCCTTCGCCGCGCGCGTGCGCGAGCTCGCCGGGCAGGTCAGCCGCGGGTGAGGTCGAGCACGGTGACCATGTCACCGGCGTCGAGGTGGCCGGTGCCGACGGGCACGACGACGAGTGCGGAGGCCATTGCCAGCCCGCCGACGATGTGCGAGCCCTGCCCTCCCACCGGGCGCACGCTGCGACGTCCGTCCGGACCCTGCTCCAGCACGGCGCGCACGTACTGCTGCTTTCCGACGGGGGAGTCGAGCGCCTCGAGCAGCGTGGCCGGTTCCATGGGGCGTTGCAGGTCGCCTCGACCGAGCAGCCGACGGATCAGCGGTCGCACGTAGAGCTCGAAGGAGACGAACGAGCTCACCGGGTTGCCCGGCAGCGTCACGATCGGCACCCGACGTTCGCCGAGCCGGCCCGCGCCCTGCGGCATCCCGGGGTGCTGCGCGACCTTGACGAACTCGACCTCGCCGCTCTGCGACAGCACGGCCTTGACCGTGTCGTAGGCGCCCATGCTCACCCCGCCGCTCGTCACCACGACGTCGGCGTCGCGCAGTGCGGCGTCGAGCACCGCGCGGAGCTCGTCGTCGCGGTCGGGCGCGTGCGGGGTGCGCCACGCGCTCGCGCCGGCCGCCCGCGCCAGCGCCACGAGCATGAGGCCGTTGGAGTCGACGATCTGGCCGTGCTCGAGCGGGTGGCCCACCTCGACGAGCTCGTCGCCGGTGCTGATGACGACGACGTGCGGACGGCGTACGACGTGGACGCTCGCGGCGCCCACCGAGGCGAGCACGGCGATCGAGCGCTCGGTGACCACGTCTCCGGCACGCTGCACCACCGCCCCGGCCGCGACATCCTCACCCGTGCGCCGGATGAACGATCCGGCCGGCACCGGCGCGGTGATGCTCACCCGTTCGGTGCCGCCGTCGGTGCGTTCCACCGGCACGACCGCATCGGCACCCTCCGGCACCGGTGCTCCGGTCATGATCCGCACGGTCGTGCCGGGTGGGACCGAGCTCGGACCGGCCGCGCCCGCAGCGATGTCACCGAGCACGGGGAGCACGCTGGGTGAGCCGGCGGACGCGGTCGCGACGTCGGCGGCGCGCACCGCGTAGCCGTCCATCGAGCTGTTGTCGAAGGACGGCAGGGGCCACGGGGCGACGACGTCGCGCGCGAGCGTGAGGCCGATCGCGTCGAGCAGCGGTACGTCGATCGCCGTGAGCGGCTCGACGCCGTCGAGGACGACCGCGAGGTGCTCCGCCACGGTTCTCACCCGGTCATCCTGACACCCGGCCGGCCACGAGCCGGCCCGTGGGGAACCTGTCCTGCGAGGCAGACGGTGGCTCGTCGGCTGTCGGCGGGGTGTCCTGCCCCGCGATGGGGCTCCGGACCGAGGGCGCGTGCCGGTGCCGACGTCCGTCGGCGGCCGCGTCGCGGATGGCAGCCATCACCTCCTCGAGTGCGCGGATCGAGTGGCCGCTGAGGAAGGTGTCGACGTACGGCATCGCCGCCGCCATGCCACCGACGAGCGGCTGGTAGTCGCGCGCGGCCTTGCGCGGGTTGACCCAGATGGTGTGGAAGGCGAGCCGCGAGAGCTGCTGCATCGTGCGGGCCACGACCTCAGGGTCCTCGAGCTCCCATCCGTCGGACACGATCACGACCACCGCGCCGCGCGCCATCCCGCGTCGGCCGTAGTCGTCGACGAACGACTTGAGGGCTGACCCGATCCTGGTCCCTCCCGACCAGTCGGGCGCGGCGCTCGCCGCCTTGCGGTAGGCGACGTCCGGGTGCGTGTCGGCCAGCTGACGCGTGAGCCGGGTCAGCCTCGTCGCGAACACGAACGCCTCCGAGCCCAGGGCTCGCACGGCACCGCGCATCAGGTGGAGATACACGCGGGCGTAGGGCTCCATCGACCCGGAGACGTCGGCGATGAGCACGACCCGGCGTGGCCGGGACCTGCGGCGGCGGTGCACCTGGTGCACCGGATCACCCATCGTGCGGTGCGAGGCACGGAGCGTCGCCCTCAGGTCGAGTGATCGACCCCTCGGGTGACGTCGCTCGCGCCGCGTCATCCGCTGGGGGGCGATGAAGGCGAGTCGTTGGATGAGGGCGTGGATGAGTCGGAGCTCGTCTTCCGTGCAGGCGGCGAAGTCCTTGTCCCCCAGGCGTTCCTGCGCACTGACGGCAGCGAGCACCGACTTCTCGTCGTCCTCGGGCTCCTGCTCGCTGTCGCCAGGGATCCCGCTCGACGCCTGCGGGGCCGACTCGCCTCCTCCCTCGCGGTCGCTCCTCCCGGTGTCGGCGTCCTCGCCCGGGATGGTCGACGGCGGTGGTGGCGTCGGGGAGTCGCCGCGGAACTCGGCGAAGTCGACGATGCCGCGGAACACCTGCGCGAAGACCGCGTCGAAGACCTCGATCTGGTCGCGCGAGCTCAGCAACGTCGTGCGCCCGAGTGCGGCGAGCTCGGTCCTGGACTCCGGCCGGGCGAGCAGCACGACCTGCGCGAAGCGGGCGCTGCGATCCGGTGTCACGGGCACGCCGGCTGCGTGGAGCAGGTTGCCGAACGCGGCTAGCACGATCGCGTGGTCGTGTCGCGGAACGAGGTGGTCGTCGTCGCCCACGGCTCAGCCCTCGGCTGAGGCGCTCAGGTCGTCGGTGGCCTCGGCGCGCGCGCGGCCCGGGTCGGCGATCCAGCGCAGCGTGGCGACGCGGGCGACGTCGTGGTCCTCGCGGTACTTCAGCACCGACCCGAGGGTGAGCTCGACGCCGTGCTCGTCGAGGTGGTCGAGGCCGAGCAGGCTGGCCGCATGGACCCAGTCGATCGCCTCGGCCACTCCGGGCGGCTTCTGCACGTCAAGGCTGCGCAGCCGCTGCACCGCGCTGGCGACCTCGGTGGCCAGCTCGGCGCTCGCCCCGGGCACCCGGGCGCGGACGATCGCCACCGCCTGGGCGAGCGGCGGGTAGTCGATCCAGTGGTAGAGGCAGCGACGCTTGAGCGCGTCGTGCAGGTCGCGCGTGCGGTTGGACGTGAGGATCACGATCGGCGGGTGCGTGGCACGGCGCGTCCCGATCTCCGGGATGGTCACGGTCGATTCGGCGAGCAGCTCGAAGAGGAAGGCCTCGAACTCCTCGTCGGCCCGGTCGACCTCGTCGATCAGCAGCACGGCAGGCCGCGGCCCCGGGTGCTCGAGCGCGGCCAGCAGCGGGCGACGGATCAGGTAGTCGGGGCCGAACAGGCTCTCCTCCGCGAGGGCTTCGCCGCGCGACTCGGCCAGCCGGATGCCGAGCAGCTGTCGCGGGTAGTTCCACTCGTAGAGCGCTTCGGCCGCGTCGATCCCCTCGAAGCACTGGAGTCGGATGAGGGGGGTGTCGAGCATCTCCGCGAGCGCCTTGGCCGCCTGCGTCTTGCCGACGCCGGCCTCGCCCTCGAGCAGCAGCGGCTGCGGCAGCCGGATGGCGCAGAACAGCGCGGTGGCCAGGCTCCGGTCGGCGAGGTAGCCGACCTCGGCGAGGCGCTCGACGAGCGTGCCCGTGTCGGGGACGAGGTCGGCGAGGGCCGTGGCGTCGGAGGCGCTCACGAACGCGGATACTTCCCGGGGTCGGCGAGGTATGCGCGGCGGCAGCCGGGACAGCAGAACCACACCCGCTCGCCCTCGACGTCGGCGTGGAGCGCGTCGGCCGAGATCGTCACGGTCATCCCGCAGACCGGGTCGATCGAGGTGTCGGGCTCGACCGTGAGCATGCCGAGGCGCGTCATCGGCGGCTCGCCGGGCAGGTGCTGCGGGTCGGCCCGCGGCCGGGGCGTGCGCGGTCGTTCGGCGATGATCTGGGCGAGGACCGAGAGGGCGATCTCGCCGGGAGTGCGTGCACCGATGTCGAGGCCGGCGGGGGTGCGGATCCGCGACTTCTCCTCGTCCGTGAGGTCGAGCGAGCCGACGACGGCCGTGCCGCGCTTGGGGCTGGCGATGAGCCCGATGTAGGGCACGCCGGCGCGTACGGCAGCCTCGAGCGTCGCCTCCTCCTGGGTGCCGTGCGTCGCGAGCACGACGGCATCTGCGGTGGTGAGGTCGGCCGCGCCGTACGCCGAGACGTCGTAGCCGAGGGATGCCGCGACCGACCTGAGCGCACGGGCGATCGGGCTCTCGCCGAGCACGGCCATGAGGGGCACCGGGAGCACCGGCTCGAGGAAGATCTCCAGCGTGCCCCCGGACAGGCACGGGTTGTGCACGACCGTCTTGCCCGGCTGGTCGTCCTCCGCGTGGGGGGCGATGCGCAGCAGCATCGAGTCGCCTGAGGTGAGCAGGCTCATGGCCTGGCTGCGGACGGTCGACTCCGCGCACTGGCCACCGACGAAGCCGTCGATGACGCCGTCGGCCGTGACGAGTGCTTCGTCGCCGGGCTTGGCCGAGGTGGGTCGCTCGGCGAGCACCACCCGGGCGTGGGGGGGGGGGGGGGGGGGGGGGCGGGGGCCGGGGGCCCGCGCCGGGGGGGGGGGGGGGGGGGGGGGGGGGGGGGGGGGGGGGGGCCGGGGCGGGGGGGGGGGGGGGGGGTGGGGGGGGTGGGGGCGGCGGCGGTGGTGGTGGTGGTGGCGGCGGCGGCGGCGGCGGTAGCGCTAGCGGTAGCGGTAGCGGTAAA
>JANMMN010000353.1:0-5089 GCA_031373405.1 Actinomycetes bacterium | reverse complement strand
TGCTCGTCCGGCTCGAGGGCGTTCCGCCCGGCCCGGCCCTCGAGACGCAGGAGCGCCTGCGCGACTTCGCCGAGACCGTGTCGGCCGCCGTGCGCGACACGAGGGCGCTGGCGCTCGTGGGCGGCGTCGACGACACGACCGTCGGCGTGCTGCTCTCGCTCCCCCCGCGTGAGGACGTCGACCGCGCCCTCGAGCGACTCTCGGCCGCGCTCGCCAAGCGGGCAGCGACGGGTCGGGCGGTCGTCGCCGCCGACGAATGGGTGATGGCCGTCGGCTCGGTGGTGGCAGCGGTCCGCGACGTACGCCGGGCCTTCCTGGAGGCCGCGCAGGTCGCCGACGCGGCACCCTCCGGCGAGGACGGCGTCGCTCGCCCCTACTACCGGCTACCGGATGTGCGGCTGCGCGGGCTGCTGCACCTGCTCCGAGACGACGACCGGCTCCAGACCTTCGTCGAACGCGAGCTGGGGCCGCTGCTCCAGCACGACGCGCAGCAGGGGTCAGACCTCGTCGGTGTGCTCCGGATCTACCTCGCGGCGGGACGCAACAAGTCGGCGGCGGCGGATGCCGCGCACATGTCGCGCCCCAGCTTCTACGAGCGGCTGCACCGGATCGAGCGGGTGCTCTCGGTCGACCTCGATTCGGTGGAGTCGTGCCTGTCGCTGCACGTCGCGCTGCTCGGCCTCGACGCGATCCGTCGCTAGTCGGACGGTTCCGGTCGGCTGCGAGCAATCCGCGACGGCGTCGGCTCCGAACGACAGGCATGGACCTCAGGCCGGCCGTCGTCGCACGTCCCATCGACGCAGCCCGCCCGGGCTGGGCACTGCTCGGCATCGCGAGCGTGACCCTCGGTGTGGGGACCGCGCACCTGGTCGCTGCGGTGACCGACCCGAGCCGATCACCGCTCGTGGCCGTCGGCAGCCTGGTGATCGACCTCGCTCCGACGCCGGTGAAGGAAGCCGCCGTGGCGTGGTTCGGCACGGCCGACAAGCCGCTGCTGCTGGGCGGGCTCGCGCTCGTGATCCTCGTCCTCGCGGTGGTGTGCGGTGTGCTTGCTCGGCGACGCCCCGTGCTGGGTGCCGCTCTCGCGGCGGTTCTGGGCCTCGTCGCGGCAGGCGCCGCCCTCACCCGGCCCGGGGCCGGCGCGGTGGACACGCTGCCCGGGCTGGTGGGCGCCCTCGTTGCCGGCGGGTCGCTCGCAGTCGTCGCACGGCAGCTGCAGCCAACGCCGACCGCGCCCATCGCCACGACCGAGAGCTCCGCGCCGGACACCGCCCCAGCCGAGGGGGTGTCCGGCGCGGCGACCGGGGGGCCGGACGCGCCGAGGCTCCGGCGGCGCACCGTCCTGGCTGCCAGCCTCGGCGTCCTCGCGAGTGCCGTCGTGGTCGGTGGGCTGGGCGAGCTGATCGGCCGCCGCCGTTCCGACGTCGAGGGCCTGCGCGCCGCTGTCCGGTTGCCCTCGCCGGTGGATCCGGCCCTGCCGCTCCCGGCTGATGTCGAGGTGGGTGTCCCGGGGATCACCCCCTTCCGCGTCGCCAACGCGGACTTCTACCGTGTCGACACCGCTCTCACGGTGCCGGCGATCGACCCGTCGAGCTGGCAGCTCGTCGTCGGTGGCCTGGTGGGCTCGCCGTTCACGCTGTCCTACTCCGAGCTTCTCGCGATGCCCATGATCGAACGCGACCTCACCCTCACCTGCGTGTCGAACGAGGTCGGCGGCCCGTACGCCGGCAACGCGGTGTGGCTCGGCGTACCGCTGCGCGACCTGCTGGCACGTGCCGGCGTCGATCCGGCGGCCGAGCAACTGCTGTCGCGCTCCGCCGACGGCTGGTCGGCGAGCACGCCGATCGCCGCCGTCGCCGACGGGCGCGACGCGATCGTGGCCGTGGCGATGAACGGGGAGCCGTTGCCCGCGGAGCACGGCTTCCCCGCGCGCATGGTCGTGCCCGGTCTGTACGGATTCGTGTCGGCGACGAAGTGGCTGGTGTCGATCGAGGCCACGACCTACGCCGCGGAACAGGCGTACTGGACCCAGCGCGGCTGGGCCATCGACGCACCTGTGCGGACGATGGCGCGCATCGAGGTGCCGCGACCCCTGGCCACCGTGGCCGCCGGACGCGTGGCGGTCGGCGGCGTCTGCTGGGCGCAGCACCGTGGCATCGACGGCGTCGAGGTGCAGGTCGACGACGGCCCCTGGCGCACCGCGAAGCTCGGCGGGGTGCCCAGCGACGACACGTGGCGGCAGTGGTCGTTCGTGTGGGCCGACGCGACCCCGGGCCGTCATACCATCCGAGCCCGCGCCACCGACTCCACCGGTGCGACCCAGCCCGAAGACCGTCGTACGCCGTTCCCGTCCGGCGCGACGGGCTGGCACGACACCGTCGTGACGGTGTCCTAGTCGCCGGTCGTCCCGGTCGCGCAGATCTCCGCGACGACGGACCAATCCGCGCGGAGGGCGGCTCCGAATGAGGGGTGGAACGCAACGCACGTCCCCCGATCCCGATACTCAGGAGTCCCTCATGCGCACCCCCTCGCGTCACGTCGCCGCTGCGGCCATGCTCGTCACCGCACCCTTCGCCCTCGCGGCCTGCGGCTCGTCCGGCTCGACCTCGTCCGCTCCGGCCGCGGCCGTCTCCTCCCCGATGCCGGCGTCCCCCTCGGCCGACGCGATGACTGCGGCCGACCAGGTCTTCGGCGCCGGCTGTGCCTCCGTGCCGAAGGACGGCCCGGGCAGCTTCGACGGCATGGCACTCGACCCCGTCGCGACCGCTGCGTCGAACAACCCCGCGCTGAGCACCCTGGTCACCGCAGTGACGAAGGCCGGCCTGGTCGACACGCTCAACTCGGCCGACGGCATCACCGTGTTCGCCCCGACCAACGACGCTTTCGGCGCCCTGCCCAAGGCGACCCTCGACAAGGCTCTCGGCGACCCGAAGGGCCTGCTGACAACCGTGCTCACGTACCACGTCGTGGCCGGCCGGCTCTCGCCCGAGCAGCTCGCCGGTCAGCACACGACCTTGCAGGGCGACACGATCACCGTCGCCGGATCCGGTGAGGACTTCACCGTCAACGGAAACGCCAAGGTCGTCTGCGGCAACGTGCCCACCGGCAACGCCACGGTCTACCTGGTCGACAACGTCCTGCTCCCCTCCTGACGGGGTTGGGTCTGCCACTCTCATGCCGATGTCTCCCACTCCCTCGTCCCCGTTCGGTGCACCCGCGCCGGACGGGGACGGCGCGCCCGAGCTCGCCGGCCTCATCGCGCACTCGAGCCGCGGTGACGAGCAGGCGTTCGCCCAGCTCTACGACCTCACCTCGGCGCGTGTGTTCGGCCTGGCCCGGCGCGTCGTCCGTGACCCCGCACAGGCCGAAGAGGTCGCGCAGGAGGCCTACCTCGAGGTGTGGCGGCAGTCCGCGCGGTACGACGCACGGCTCGGCTCGGCACTCGCGTGGATCCTCACGATCGTGCATCGCCGCGCGGTCGACCGGGTCCGCTCGGCGCAGAGCTCGACCGAGCGTGACACCCGCTATGCCGCCGTCGGCGACGGTCCGGCGTACGACGTCGTCGAGGAGACCGTCACAGCACGGCTCGAAGGTGCGCGGGTACGACGTGCACTGGGATCGCTCACCGAGGTGCAGCGCGAGGCCATCACGTTGGCCTACTACGGCGGATACACCCACCGTGAGGTCTCTGACCTGCTCGGCGTACCACTCGGCACCGTGAAGACGAGAATGCGGGACGGACTCATCCGCCTGCGCGACACCCTGGGGGTGGAGGCATGACCGGCGACGCCCCGGACATCCACACGCTGTCGGGCGCCTACGCGCTCGACGCGCTCGACCGCGACGAGGCGGTCGCCTTCGAGCGCCACCTCGAGTCGTGCGCGTCCTGTCGCGACGAGGTGCGCTCGCTGCGCGAGACGCTGCCGGCACTCGTCGACGACTCCGCCGAGCCCGCCCCCGATCGCTTGCGCGCCAACGTCCTGGCCGGCATCACGTCGGTACGGCCGCTGCCTCCCGTCGGTTCCCCGACGGACGCGCATGCCCCCGGCGGTGCCGCCAGCGGGCCGGACGGGGCATCGCCGGGCGACGCTGGAGCAGTCGACGACGAGCTCTCTCGCGCACGCCAGCAGCGCAGACGGCCTGTGACGAGGTGGCTCACCGTGGCCGCCGCGGCGCTCGCGCTCGTCGCGGGCGGTGCGACGCTGCGCGCGGTGGACCTCGACCGGCAGCTCGACGCCGTGTCGAGCTCCGCAGCGCAGGTCACCTCGGTGCTCACCTCGCCCGACGCGCGGACCGTCAGCGGTCCGGTGTCGACCGGCGGTCGTGCCGCTGTCGTCGTGTCGGACTCGCTCGGCCAGGCCGTGCTCGTGACCGACGACCTGCAGCCGGCGCCGGCGGGACGCACGTATCAGGTGTGGTTCCTCGGCACGGACGGGTCAGCGACGAGTGCGGGCTTCGTGTCGGACAGCTCGGTCGGCGCTGTGCTGCTCACCGGTGATGCCGGCACCGCCGGCGGCGTCGGCATCACCGTCGAGCCTGCCGGAGGCTCGCCCCAGCCCACGACCACCCCGGTGCTCGCCGTCAGCGTCTGAGACCACCGGCTCGACCCGCGTGAGCAGCGTCCGTGCTGGCCTCGTCACCCCGGTGCTCAGGCACGCCGGGCCACGACCACGCAGGACTGGAGTCAGGCGTACTCGGCGCGGAGGATGCGCGCGGCGCCCTCCAGCGCCGCGGCCTTCGCGGTCGCCTTCTCGCGCGGGAGGAACCACATGCCGCAGTCGGGGGCCAGCGAGAGCTTGTCGGGGCCGACGACCTCGATCGCCGCGCGTGCCCGCTCGAGCACGTGGTCGACGGTCTCGACCGGCGCCTCCGTGTCGAGGTTGAGAAGTCCCAGGATCGCGCCGGTGCCGTGCAGGTGCTCGAGCAGCTCGGGCTGCTGCTGCGGCTGCTCGTACTCAAGACTGACCCACTGCGCGGCGGACGCGGCCAGCACCTCGATCGCGTCGGGGTAGACCGGGGTCGCCCGCTTCTCGGCGATGTTCTTGCTGTAGCCATAGCAGACGTGCACGGCGGTGCTCACGTGCTCCGG
>JANMMN010000337.1:0-4140 GCA_031373405.1 Actinomycetes bacterium | reverse complement strand
GACGATGTCGCCATGGGTCTGCGACGACGTCTCGAACACCGGCGCGAAGTTGCGGCAGGGGCCGCACCACGCGGCCCAGAAGTCCACGAGCACGATGTCGTTCCCGGTGACGGTGTCGTCGAATGTCGCTGCGGTCAGGTCGATCGTGGGCATGACGTCTCCTGTGTCCCCCGGCGCGGATCGACGTGTCGCCGACGGTGGTGTCCGCGTCCCGGTGCGACGACGACAACAAGCACGCCGCCAGCACGTATTCCGAGCGGCTCCGACCTTTCCGACCGCATCCTGCGACCGCTGCGTAGGCTGCCGGAATGACCGAGCGACGCACCGCGACCGTCGGCGACGTCGTTGCCGCGGTGCACGCGCGATACGACCCGGCCGGCGCCGAGCCGTGGGACGCGGTGGGGCTCGTCTGCGGCGACCCGGCCGCCCCCGTACGCCGGGTCCTGGTGGCGGTCGACGCGGTCGCAGCCACGGTCGAGGAGGCGCTCGGGCTGCGCGCCGACCTGCTCCTGACCCACCACCCCCTGCTGCTCACGCCGGTGTCGTCGGTGGCCACCACCACACCGCCCGGGCGCCTCGTGCACCGTCTCGTCGCGGGCGGGTGTGCGCTGCTCGCCGCGCACACCAACGCCGACGTGGCGCGCGACGGCGTGAGCGATGCGCTCGCCGAGGCTCTCGGCGTCCGCTCGACGACGCCGCTCATCCCGTCGCTGCACGACCCGTCGACCGGACTCGGCCGGGTCGGCACCCTCGCCGAGCCGATCCATCTCGAGGAGTTTGCCGCGCTCGTGTGCGCCGCCCTGCCCGCCACCGCGCACGGCGTACGCGTCGCCGGGGACCGCGCCCGTGCCGTGCACCGGGTCGCCGTGGTCGGGGGATCCGGCGGTGACTGCCTCGCGGCGGCCGCCGCGGCCGGTGTCGACGTGGTGCTCACCAGCGACCTGAAGCACCATGTGACCGTGGACTTCCTCGCCACCGGAGGACCGGCGGTCATCGACGTCGCCCACTTCGCCTCGGAGTGGCCCTGGGTGCCGGTGGTGGCGGACCTGCTCGCTCGCGATCTCGACGGGCTCGGGCTCGACGTGGAGATCGCGACGTCGACGATCCGCACCGACCCGTGGACCTTCCGCGCCTGACCGCCGGTGCCGGGTGGCGGCCGACGGCGTTACGGTGGGCACCGCACGTCCGGCACGAGAGCACGTCACACCAGAACACGAGGAGACCGGTGATCGCCGAGCCCGCTGACCAGCTCCGCCTGCTCGACCTGCAGGCGCTCGACGCGCGGCTCGACCTGATCGAGCACCGTCGCCGCACCCTTCCGCAGCTCGCCACCATCGCCGACCTCGAGGGCCGCCTCACCGCGCTGCGTGACCGGATCATCGCCGCGGAGACCGAGGTCGACGACCTCGAGCGTGGCCAGGCGAAGGCCGAGAGCGACGTCGACCTGGTACGGGCGCGTTCGCGCAAGGACCAGGACCTCCTCGACTCGGGACGCGTCGGCTCGTCGAGGGACCTGGAGAGCCTCCAGCACGAGATCGCGTCGCTGGCTCGCCGGCAGAGCGACCTGGAGGATGCCGAGCTCGAGGTGATGGAGAAGCTTGACGACGCCCGCCGTGCCCTCGGTGCGCTCACCACGGAGCGGGACGGGCTGCGGGTCGAGCTCGAGACGGTCACCGCAGAGCGCGACTCCTCGTGGTCCGACGCCGACCGCGACAAGGAATGGGTCGGGGGCGAGCGCGGCAAGGTCGCACCGTCCCTCTCGCCGGAGCTCCTCGCCCTCTACGAGAAGCTGCGCGCCGACCACAACGGCGTCGGAGCCGCTGCCCTGCGCCAGCGACGCTGCGAGGGCTGCCGGATGGAGCTCACGCCCACCGACATCGGCCGGATCCGCGCAGCCGCGCCCGACGAGGTCCTGCGGTGCGAGGAGTGCCGTCGCATCCTCGTGCGCACGCCCGAGTCGGGTCTGTGAACCGTCGGCTGGTCGTCGAGGCCGACGGGGGATCCCGCGGCAACCCGGGACCGTCGGCGTACGGCGCGGTCGTGCGCGAGGCGGCGACCGGCGAGGTGCTCATCGAGCTCGCCGACCATCTCGGCGTGACGACGAACAACGTCGCGGAGTACACCGGCCTGCTCGAGGGACTGCGCGCGGCGATGGACATCGACCCGGATGCCGAGATCGAGGCCCGGCTCGACTCCAAGCTCGTCGTGGAGCAGATGAGCGGGCGGTGGGCGATCAAGAACGACACGCTGCGCCGGATCGCCCTTCAGGCACGCGACGTCGTCCCGCGCGAGCGTGTCACCTTCACCTGGGTGCCGCGTGAGCAGAACAAGGCCGCCGACAAGCTGGCGAACGAGTCGATGGACGCCGTCGAGCGCGGTCGCGTGGGGCTGATCCGGCGTATCCGCACCGACGCCTACGAGGTGGAGAGCGAAGCCGACCCCGTGCCGCCCGGGCCGCGACCGGCTGTGGTGGGCTGGGGCCCCGACATCGGCCCACCGACGGTCACGGTGATCGTGCGGCACGGAGTCACGGCGCACTCCCTCGAGCGCCGGTTCTCCGGCTCGGGCGGGAAGTACGACCCGCCGTTGGTCGACCTGGGCATCGCGCAGGCGGAGGCGGCCGCAGGCGAGGTCGCGCTGCGCGGCGGCGGCGACCTTCTCGTCAGCTCGCCCATGCTGCGCACCCGTGAGACGGCGGCGATCATCGGCGCCAGGGTCGGGCTCACCCCCGTGACCGTGCCGGGCCTCGAGGAGGGTCGCTTCGGGGAGTGGGACGGATTCACCTTCGCCGAGGTGATGGCGCGGTGGCCAGACGAGATGTCCGCCTGGCTCGCCTCGCCAGATGTCGCACCGCCGGGTGGCGAGTCGCTCGCGCAGATCTCGGCCCGCGTCAACGGGGCGCTTGCCGGGCTGCTCGCCGAGCACGCGGGTCGTCGCATCCTCGTCGCCGCCCACGTGGGCACGATCCGGTCGATGACCGCACGCGCACTGCTGGCGCCGCTGCTCTCGATGAACCGGATGGAGCTCGCACCCTCGTCGATCACGACGCTCACGTGGTACGCCGACGGCAACGCTTCGATGCGCTCCTTCGGTGAGTCGACGCACCTCGCAGGTCTGCTGCACTCCGCGGGTCAACCCCTGCCCTGAGCCGAGCCGCGACGTCGCCGGGTGAGCCGGCCGTGCGCTCGAAGGTGTCGCACGGAGTGACCACATCTCGCCGAAAGTAGTTGCGGTTGCAAGGTTCTTGGCCCCCGGGCCACTGTCGGAGGTGGTCTATAGCGTTGGGTCCATGTCCACCTCTCCCGGTTCCCTCGCCGTGGATTTCGCGGTGGTCGCGGCGCGGGTGGTCGATGATGCGCAGTGTCTGGCGCGTCTTGCGTCGGCGGGGGCGTGGCCGCAGGTGTCGTTGGCGTCGGCCGCGGATCTGACGGTGGCGTTGACGAAGGCCGCTGACCTGGTGGCGGCGGTGGCCCTTGACGGGGTCGGGGTGGTGCATGCCTCGGGGGCGTTGCCCGGTGGTCATGTGTCGACGAAGCGGTGGTTGGAGGTCGCCACGGGGATGTCGGGGGGCTCGGCGGGGGCACGGTTGGCGCGGTCGCGGGCGTTGCGTGACGGGTACGCGTTGACCCGGCTGGCGTGGTTGGCGGGGGAGATCAGTGAGGACATGGTCCGCACGATCACCATCGGTGTCCCGGCGGCGTTGCGCCGGGTGAACGTGGCGGAGTCCACGGCGGTGACTGCCGCGATCGAGGCGCAGCTGGTCCCTTTCGCGCGGGAGGCCACGATCGGGCAGGTGCGGCGCAAGCTCGACCGGCTCCGGGTCGCGCTCGACCCGGATGGCACCGATGAGCGCACGTTGGCGGCCTATGACGACCAGTCGTTGACGTTGAGCCCGGTCGGTGACGGTTATGAGGTCCGCGGCTACCTGTCCAAGGAGTCCGCCGCGGTGCTCCTGACCTGTCTGGACCGCACCGTGGACGGCTGGTACCGGACCGGGTCGCTGACCCCGGAACAGGCAGCCCTCGCCGGTGACGACCTGGTGGCGACGGGGCGACGCCGGCTGCGCCGCGGGCACCTCAACGCCCTCGCCCTCGCCGAGCTGTGCGGTCGGCTCCTCGACGCCGGTGGCCTCGGCACCCG
>JANMMN010000252.1:0-4463 GCA_031373405.1 Actinomycetes bacterium | reverse complement strand
CAGCAGCGCCCGAGGCACCGTGCGCCGCGGTGGTCAGCTGCGGCGGGGACGGCACGGTCAACCTGTGCCTGCAGGTCGTGGCGGGCACCGAGATCCCTCTCGGGATCCTCCCGTTCGGCACCGGCAACGACAACGCGACGTCGATCGGCATGCCCTCCGACCCCATCGCGGCGGCTGACGTGATCGCCGACGCCGTGCTCGCCGGCCGGCACCGCATCGTCGACGCTGGCCGAGCCGTATCGGCCGACGGCGTCGATCGCTGGTTCCTCGGGGTGATGTCGAGCGGCTTCGACTCCTCGGTCAACGAGCGCGCCAACGTGATGACCTGGCCCACGGGGCAGGCGCGCTACCTGCTCGCGATCCTGGCCGAGCTGCGGGTGTTCGAGCCCGTCCCGTACTCCATGGTGGTCGACGAGGGGCTCGACACCGAGCGGCGCGAGGAGAAGGCCGGCATGCTCGTCGCGGTGGGCAACGGCACGTCGTACGGCGGGGGCATGAAGGTCTGCCCAGGGGCGCTGATGGACGACGGGCTGCTCTCGCTCATCTTCCTCGACGAGGTGTCGACCCCGAAGTTCCTCCGGGTCTTCCCGTCGGTCTTCAAGGGCACCCACGTAGCGATCCCGGAAGTGCACGAGCACGTCGCCTACACCGTGCGGCTCGACGCCCCCGGCCAGATCGCCTACGCCGATGGCGAGCGGATCGGACCGTTGCCCGTCGAGGCTCGGGTCGTGCCTGGCGCGGTGCGGCTGCTCGTCCCGGCGCGCCACGCGTCCTCGACATAGCCTGAGGACATGACCTCGCCCGCCGAGCGCTACGCCGCGTCCCGCCGCCGGGGCGACGAGGAGAAGTCAGCTCTCGGTGAGTTCCGGGCGCTCTACGACTTCGAGCTCGACGAGTTCCAGCTCGAGGCGTGCCGCGCCCTCGAACGCGGCTCCGGCGTGCTCGTCGCGGCCCCGACCGGCGCCGGCAAGACGATCGTCGGCGAGTTCGCCGTGCACCTCGCCCTGGGTAGCGGCCGCAAGTGCTTCTACACCGCGCCGATCAAGGCGCTGTCCAACCAGAAGTTCCACGACCTGGTGGCGCGCTACGGAGCAGACCGGGTCGGGCTGCTCACCGGTGACAACACGGTCAACGGCGAGGCTCCCGTGGTGGTCATGACCACCGAGGTGCTGCGCAACATGCTCTACGCCGGGTCCCGCACCCTCGAGGGCCTCTCCTACGTCGTGATGGACGAGGTGCACTACCTCGCCGACCGGTTCCGCGGGGCCGTGTGGGAGGAGGTGATCATCCACCTGCCCGAGCATGTGGCCGTCGTGGCCCTCTCGGCGACCGTGAGCAACGCGGAGGAGTTCGGCGAGTGGCTCACCGAGGTCCGAGGTGCCACCGAGATCGTGGTCGAGGAGCACCGACCCGTGCCGCTCTGGCAGCAGGTGATGGCCGGCCAGCGGCTCTACGACCTGTTCGTCGACGACGACCAGTCGAAGGTCAACCCCGAGCTCGTCCGGCTCGCGCGGGAGGACGACCGGCTCGCGAAGATGTCGCGTGAGGCGCAGCGGGACGGGAACTACCGCGCGGGGGGTCAGCGCCCGAGCAAGGGTGGACGCCGGCCACGCGGACTGAACGTGCCGCTGCGCCACGAGATGGTGGAGCGGCTCAACCGCGACAAGCTGCTGCCGGCGATCACCTTCATCTTCAGCCGGGTCGGGTGCACGGCCGCGGTCGACCAGTGTCTCGCGGCCGGGCTGCGACTCACCTCCCACGAGGAGCGGCTCACCATCCGCGGGATCGTCGAGGCGCGCTGCGCCGACCTCCCGCCGGAGGACCTCCACGTCCTGGGCTATGCCGCCTGGCTCGACGGTCTCGAGCGCGGCTTCGCCTCGCACCACGCAGGGATGCTTCCGACGTTCAAGGAGACCGTGGAGGAGCTCTTCCAGCAGGGGCTCGTCAAGATGGTCTTCGCCACCGAGACGCTCGCGCTGGGCATCAACATGCCCGCCCGCACCGTCGTGCTGGAGAAGCTGGTGAAGTGGAACGGCGAGACCCACGCCGACGTCACGCCGGGGGAGTACACCCAGCTCACCGGTCGGGCCGGGCGACGCGGCATCGACATCGAGGGCAACGCGGTCGTCGTGTGGCACCAGGGGTTCGACCCGTCGGCCCTCGCCGGCCTCGCCTCGACCCGCACCTTTCCGCTGCGGTCCTCGTTCTCGCCGTCGTACAACATGACGGTCAACCTGGTCGGATCGGTCGGCCACCACGCGGCCCGCGAGCTGCTCGAGACCTCCTTCGCGCAGTTCCAGGCCGACCGTGCCGTCGTCGGCCTCGCCCGTCAGGTGCGCAAGCAGGAGGAGGCGAGCGACGGCTACCGCGACGCGATGACCTGCCACCTGGGCGACTTCGTGGCGTACTCCGAGCTGCGTCGCGCGCTGACCGACCGGGAGAAGGAGCTCGCTCGCGACGGCGCCGTACGTCGCCGCGCTGCGTCCGCCACCTCGCTCGCCGCGCTCAAGCCCGGCGACGTCATCGTGGTGCCGACGGGTCGGCGATCCGGCGTCGCGGTCGTGATCGACCCGGGTCTCACCGACAAGGACGAGCCACGCCCGACCGTGCTGCTGATCGACCGGCAGGTGAAGCGGCTCTCGGTCCTCGACTTCCCGGCACCGGTCGAGCCGCTCGAGCGCATCCGGATCCCCAAGCTGTTCAACCCGCGCTCGGCCAACTCCCGGCGCGACCTGGCGAGCAAGCTCAAGGAGATGGTCGGCGACGTACGGGTCGACCGTCCACGCAAGCCGCGCTCGGGCACCGGCGAGGACGACCGCGTGCTCGAGCTGCGCCGCCAGATCCGCCAGCACCCGTGCCACGGGTGCGACGAGCGTGAGCAGCACGCCCGCTGGGCCGAGCGTTACCACCGGCTCCAGAAGGAGACCCACGGTCTCGAGCGGCGGGTCGAGAGCCGCACCAACTCGATCGCCCGCCAGTTCGACCGGGTCTGCGCGATCCTCGCCCGCCTCGGCTACCTCAGCGCCGAGGACGACACCGCGACGGTCACCGACGCCGGCCGCATGCTCCAGCGCCTCTACAACGACATGGACCTCGTCGCGGCGGAGTGCCTGCGCCAGGGGTTGTGGGTCGGGCTCACCGCACCCGAGCTCGCCGCCTGCGCGTCGGCGCTCGTCTTCGAGGCCCGCCAGGCCGACGACGCCGTGCCGCCACGGATCCCGACCGGCCCCGTGCGCGAGGTGCTCGCCGACACGGTGAAGCTCTGGGGGCAGCTCGCCGAGCTCGAGGCCGAGGAGCGCGTGGCCTTCCTCCGCGAGCCCGACCTCGGCTTCGCGAATGCGGCGTACCGCTGGGCCTCGGGTCAGCCGCTCGAGTCGGTCCTCCACGATCTCGACCTCGCCGCCGGGGACTTCGTCCGCTGGTGCAAGCAGCTCGCCGACCTGCTGGGCCAGATCGCGGACGCCGCCGGCGCCCACGGTGGCCCGGAAGGGATCGCGCTGGCCAGGACCGCGCGGGCGGCGGTCGACGCGGTCAAGCGGGGAGTCGTCTCTTTCTCCTCGGTCTGACGTCGGTGATCTCGTCCGCTCCGTGCGACTCGGTCGCCTCGGGCGCTCCCTCGGGTTAGCCTGGTCTCCCTGTCCCGGGCGAAGGAGGCCGACCATCGTGGATCTCAAAGGCCACCTCGTCGACGTCGGCTGGAACGGCGAGATCCTGCGGCTGCGCGCCACCAACGCCGACGGTCGAGCCCTGGCCAACACCAGCTCCGAGGACGGCCGCCTCGAGCTCGCGGTCGAGCAGATCGCCGAGGTCTGGGTCCGCGACGCCCCCCGCGGCGTGGGTGGGGTGCTCCTCGTGACCGGCACCGACGGTGAGGCGCACCGCCTGCACTATCGACGTGCGACCCGCGAGGCCTTCCACGAGCTCTACGTCGAGCTGTCGGCAGCGATCGTGCTGTGCCGCTCGGAGCAGAGCGTGATCGACCTCACCGAGGCGACGGACGACCAGCGCGCGGCGACCGACCTCCACCTGGCCGTGTTCGCCGATCGCGGCCCGGCGACCCAGCCGGTCGGCTGAGCCGGGTCAGCCCGGCATCGCCGCGAGCACACGGTTGACCGAGGAGCGCAGGTTCCACCGGTCGGCGAGATCCAGGAGTCGCTCCGGGTCTGCGGGTGCGGACGGCAGCCGGTCGTCGTACGGCGGTAGCGGGCAGTCGGTCTGCACGTACACCACCCGCGGCGCCACGGCGAGGTAGTCGCGTGCGGCGAGGATCTTGTCGTGCACTCCCGGGCGTACGCCGGGGTCGCGCGCGTCGGCCGCAGCGAGCACGCCGTCGATCGAGCCGTAGAGCGTGATCAGTGAGGCAGCGGTCTTCTCGCCGACCCCAGGCACACCAGGGAGGCCGTCGGAGGTGTCACCGCGCAAGGCGGAGAAGTCGGCGTACGTGCGCGGCGGGATGGCGTAAC
>JANMMN010000238.1:0-12812 GCA_031373405.1 Actinomycetes bacterium | reverse complement strand
CGCTCGCCTCCTCCCTCTACCAGGCCGGTCCGTGCGCGCGCACCGTGCTCGACGCCGCCCTGCTGCACGCCACCATCGCCGGGCACGACCCGCTCGACTCCACGTCGGCCGACGTGCCCGTGCCGGACGTCGTCGGCGCCGCGCTGAAGGGCGACGTGCGGGGCCTGCGCGTCGGCGTCGTGAAGGAGCTCGGCGGCGAGGGCTACCAGGCCGGTGTGCGGCAGCGCTTCGACGAGGCCGTCACGCTGCTCACCGAGCTCGGTGCCGAGGTCGTCGAGGTCTCTGCACCGCACTTCCCGTACGCGCTCGCGGCGTACTACCTGATCCTGCCGAGCGAGGCGTCGAGCAACCTCGCGAAGTTTGACGGGGTGCGGTTCGGCCTGCGGGTCGGTGAGGACGACGGTGACCCGTCGATCGAGCAGGTCATGGGACGTACGCGTGCCGCCGGCTTCGGCGAGGAGACCATCCGACGCATCATGCTCGGCACCTACGCGCTCTCGGCCGGCTACTACGACGCCTTCTACGGCCAGGCACAGAAGGTGCGCACGTTGATCACGCGCGACTTCGCCGCGGCCTTCGAGCAGGTCGATGTGCTGGTCTCGCCCACGGCGCCGACCACGGCATTCAAGCTGGGCGAGAAGCTCGACGACCCGCTCGCGATGTACCTCAACGACATCGCGACCATCCCGGCCAACCTCGCCGGCACACCGGGTATGTCCCTGCCCATCGGCCTCGCACCTGAGGACGGTCTCCCCGTGGGGATGCAGATCATGGCTCCGGCGATGGCCGACGACCGGCTCTACAACGTCGGCGCAGCGATCGAGGCTGCCCTCCTCGACCGTTGGGGCCACCCGATCCTGACGGAGGCTCCCTCGCTATGAGCACCACCACCATGGAGGCAGTGCTTCCCTACGACGAGGTCGTCGAGCGCTTCGACCCGGTCTTCGGGCTCGAGGTCCACGTCGAGCTCGGCACGGCCACGAAGATGTTCTGCGGCTGCCCCACCGAGTTCGGTGCCGAGCCCAACACCCAGGTCTGCCCGACCTGCCTCGGGCTCCCCGGAGCGCTTCCCGTCGTCAACGCGGTCGCGGTCGAGTCGGCGATCCGCATCGGGCTGGCACTGAACTGCTCGATCGCCGAGTGGTGCCGTTTCGCCCGGAAGAACTACTTCTACCCCGACATGCCGAAGAACTTCCAGACCTCGCAGTACGACGAGCCGATCTGTTTCGACGGCTATCTCGACGTCGATGTCGAGACCGACGAGGGCGTCCGCACCTTCCGGGTGGCCATCGAGCGCGCCCACATGGAGGAGGACACCGGCAAGACCTCGCACCAGGGAGGGGCGACCGGGCGCATCCACGGCGCGGACTACTCCCTGCTCGACTACAACCGGGCCGGCATCCCGCTGATCGAGATCGTCACCAAGCCGCTCGAGGGCACCGGCAAGTACGCCCCCCAGGTCGCGAAGGCGTACGTCGCCGCGCTGCGTGAGGTGTTGCGCGGGCTCGGCGTGTCCGATGTGAAGATGGAGCAGGGATCACTGCGGTGCGATGCCAACATCTCGCTGCGTCGTACGCCGTCGGACCCGCTCGGCACGCGCACCGAGACGAAGAACGTCAACTCGCTGCGCTCGGTCGAGCGGGCGATCCGCTACGAGATGACCCGTCAGGCAGCGGTGCTCGAGGCCGGGGGGCGCGTCGTGCAGGAGACGCGGCACTGGCACGAGGACACCGGTGTCACCACCTCCGGTCGGGAGAAGTCAGACGCCGAGGACTACCGCTACTTCCCGGAGCCCGACCTCGTGCCGATCGCTCCGTCGCGCGAGTGGGTCGAGGAGCTGCGCGCAGCGCTGCCGGAGAACCCTGCCGTCCGCCAGGCCCGGCTCATGGCCGAGTGGGGGATCACGGCGTTCGAGATGGCCTCGGTCGTCAATTCCGGGGCGCTCGACCTGGTCGAGGAGACCGTGGCCGCCGGTGCCGACCAGTCGGCCGCCCGCAAGTGGTGGACCGGTGAGCTGTCCCGGATCGCCAAGGAGCGCGACGTCGAGCTCGGTGACCTGGCCATCACGCCGGGCGACGTGGCGCGGGTCGAGGCGCTCGTCGGGGAAGGCGCGCTCAACGACAAGCTCGCCCGTCAGGTGATCGAGGGAGTGCTCGCGGGGGAGGGCACCCCCGACGGGGTGGTGGCGGCGCGCGGTCTCGCCGTCGTGAGTGACGACGGCCCGCTGCTGGCCGCCATCGACGAGGCCCTGGCCGCGCAGCCCGACGTCGCCGAGAAGATCCGTGGCGGCAAGGTCGCCGCAGCCGGTGCCATCGTCGGCGCCGTCATGAAGACCACCCGTGGCCAGGCCGACGCAGCGAGGGTGCGGGAGCTCCTCCTCGAACGCCTCGGCGTCACCGAGTCCTGACCGTTGCGTGGTCTCGGCGTGGCCGCCGCACCGTCCGCGCTCGGTGTGCTCGACGCGTTCGGCCTGTCCGGTGAGGTGTCGGCGTACGCCGAGGTCGCTGGTGGCTGGTCGAACCGCGTGCTGCGGCTGAGCACCACCCGCGGCGACTACGCCGTGAAGGAGCTGCGCAACGCCTGGGGGGAGCCTCGGTGGCTCGAGTGGCTCGACGAGGGGTGGCAGGTCGAGCACGCGGCGATCGAGGCCGGCATCTCAGCGCCGGCCCCGGTGCCCACACGTGCGGGTGACTGCGTTGCCTACGTCGAGCGCAGCGACGGCTCAGCGACGGTGCCTGTGCGTCTGCACCGGTGGGTCGACGCCGCGACGGTGCCTCGCGAGCCGGTGACGCCCCAGCTCGCGATGTGGCTGGGGAGCACGCTCGCCACGCAGCATGCCCTGGCGCTTCAGCCGCTCCGGGCCGAGCTGTACGCCGACCGGCTCGGCCTCACCACCGCTGCCGTGTGGCCCGACCTCGTCGAGCGGTCGCGGGCCGCGGACGCCGTCTGGGGCGACGCGCTCGCCGATGCGGAGCCGTGGGCGCGTCGCGCGACCGAGCTGCTCGTCGACGACGGCGCGTCCACCGTGCTGGCCCACGGCGACATCGACCAGAAGAACCTGCTCGTGGCTGCGGACGGACCGCTCCTCATCGACTGGGACGTGGTCCTGCCCGTGGTTCCCTCCCAGGACGTCGCGCACGCGGCGGTCACGATGGCCTCGTGGCGTGACCCCGAGGTTGCCGCTGCTGTGCTCCGTGGCTACCGCGCAGCAGGCGGCGAGCTCACCGCGCCGAGTCCCACCGACCTCGGCCCCGCTCTCGCGTCACGACTGGGGTGGATCCGTTTCACGGTCGACCGCGCCGTCGCCGCCAGAGCCGCCGGCGTACCCCCGCTCCCCGGCGCCCGAGCCGCCGGCCAACCCCCCCGCGCCCCCGAGGCAGGGATCCAGGACCTGCTCACCCACCACGCCCGCCGCGTCACCCTCGCCGAGTCATGGCCTACCTGGCTCCGCTCACTCCGCTGACTCCTGGCTGAGTCCGCGAGTAACACCTCGAATCGACCTGTTCGGGCACGCACCCGGTCGGTTCGAGGTGTTACTCGCGGGGTGGTCAGTAGCGGGAGCCGGTGGGGGTGGGGAGAGTGTCGAGGGTGGCCAGGTCGTCGGGGGTCAGGGTGAGATCGGCCGCCGCTGCGTTCTCCTCGAGCCGGCTCACCCGCTTCGTGCCGGGGATCGGGATCACCAGGTCGCCCTGGGCGAGGACCCAGGCGAGCGCGACCTGCGCGGGAGTGGCGTCGTACGCCGTGGCGATGGATCGCACCTGATCGACGATGGCCTGGTTGGCAGCCATGCTCTCGCTCGAGAACCGGGGGAGCTTGGAGCGGTAGTCGTCGTCGGCAAACTGCGTCGCGGCCAGTGCGCCGGTGAGGAACCCGCGCCCCAGCGGTGAGAAGGGCAGGAAGGCGATGTCGTTCTCGCGGCAGAACGGCAGCACGTCGCCGGCCCAGTCGCGCGTCCACAGCGAGAGCTCGCTCTGCACGCTCGCGACCGGGTGGATCGCATGGCAGCGCCGCAGCTCGTCGAGCGTGACCTCGGAGAGTCCGACTGCGCGGGCCTTGCCCGACTCGACCAGCCCGGCGAAAGCGCCCCAGGTCTCCTCGATCGGCGTGGCCGGGTCGACTCGGTGCAGCTGGTACAGGTCGATCGTCTCGATCCCCAGTCGCGTGAGCGAGGCGTCGCACGCGGACCGGACGTACGCCGGAGACGCCGCCCGGCCGTGGTTGAAGTCGGGGGAGTGCACGATCCCGCACTTCGTCGCGACGACGGCCGACTCGCGACGGCCGACCAGCGCGCGGCCGACGAGCTCCTCGTTGGTCCACGGCCCGTAGACGTCGGCCGTGTCGAGCAGGGTGGCGCCGAGCTCGAGAGCGCGGTGGATGACCGCGATCGACGTCGTGTCGTCGCGCTGGTCGCTGTCGTAGGCGAAGGTCATGCCCATGCACCCGAGGCCGATCGCGCCCACCTCGATGCCACTGCCGCCGAGGGTCCGTGTGTCCACGGGGGGAGGCTAGCGAGGAGGCGGGGCCTGCGACCGCTAGCGTCCGCGATGTGAGCGACCTCGTCCTGCTGCCCTGGCCCGATTACGCCGACGTCCTCGACGGCGCCGCCGACAGCCTCGACGTCGCCGTGTGGGCGCAGGACGACCCTGAGCCCGGCCCCGACCTGCTCGACCGCGTCGCGTTCTACGTCCCGGCGTACCTCGGCGGCCCGACGGCGCTCGAGACGATGGCGCGGATGCCACGGCTGCGCGTCGTGCAGAGCCTGTGGGCCGGTGTCGACGCCGTCTGGCCGCACCTGCCCGCCGGGGTCGCGCTGCACAACGCGGCGGGCGTCCACGACACGAGTACGGCCGAGCTCGCGGTCGCGCTCGCGCTCGCACGGCTCAACGGCCTCGACTCCTTTGCGCGGGCTCAGCTGACTGGCACGTGGGACGCCGTACGCCGCGAGGCACTCGCCGACAAGCGGGTCCTCGTCGTGGGGTTCGGCCGGATCGGGCAGGCGATCGAGCGGCGGCTGGCCGGGTTCGAGGTCGACGTCGTACGGGTGGCGCGCACGGCACGCATCCTCGACGACGGTCGGCGGGTGCACGCGATCCGGGAGCTCCCCGACCTGCTGCCGACCGCCGACGTCGTCATCCTGATCCTCCCGCAGACGCCGGAGACGCTCGGCCTCGTCGACGCCGGATTCATCGCGCAGATGCAGCAGGGAGCCCTGCTGGTCAACGTCGCGCGCGGAGGCATCGTCGTCACCGATGACCTGGTGGCCGCGCTTCACGCGGGTCGCATCACCGCGGCGCTCGACGTCACCGATCCCGAGCCGCTGCCTCCGGGGCATCCACTCTGGTCGGCTCCCGGCGTGCTCATCAGCCCGCACGTCGGCGGCAACAGCTCGGCTTTCTTGCCGCGCGCGCGCAGGCTCGTGGCAGATCAGCTCCGCCGCTGGAGTGCGGGCGAGCCGCTCGACAACGCGATGTCTCGGACGTAACGTCTGGTTCGCCGACCAGCGATGCTAGGGAGCCATGTGCCCGACGACCAGCCCGACCTCTCGTCCGTCACGTCCGGGATCCCGGCGCTTCTCGTGGCACTCTTCGTGATCTTCGGGATCTTCTTCCTCTCGGTTCTCGTGCTCGTCGTGGTGAGCAGCGTGAAGCGGTACAGGGCCGCGAAGGCGGCGGGCCTGGACCCCTTCGCGGCGGACGTTCAGCTCATGGGTCGCGCCGCCAACTCGGCCGCACTGGCCCCGCTACGAAGCTCGACCGATCGACTCGCCGAGATCGACGACCTGCTCAGCTCCGGGACTATCAGCGCCACCGAGCACCAGTCTGCCCGCGCCCGCATCATCGGCGCGCTCTAGACCTCTGCCCTGGGGCAGACCGCCACCCGGCCCGGGTGATTCGAGCCGGCACTCGTAGGGTCGTCTATGTGAGCAACGAGATGCCCGACATCAAGCCCCGCAGCCGGATGGTCACCGACGGTCTTGAGCGCACCGCCGCGCGCGGCATGCTCCGAGCCGTCGGCATGGGCGACGACGACTGGGTCAAGCCGCAGATCGGCATCGCCTCGTCGTGGAACGAGATCACGCCGTGCAACCTCTCGCTCGACCGCCTCGCGGACGCCGCGAAGAACGGGGTGCACGCTTCGGGCGGATTCCCGCTGGAGTTCGGCACGATCTCGGTCTCCGACGGCATCTCGATGGGTCACGTCGGCATGCACTATTCGCTGGTCAGCCGGGACATCATCGCCGACTCGGTGGAGACGGTGTTCGAGGCCGAGCGCTTCGACGGAGGTGTGCTGCTGGCGGGCTGCGACAAGTCCATCCCCGGGATGCTCATGGCGGCGGCTCGGCTTGACGTGGCCGCGGTCTTCCTCTACGCCGGGTCGATCCTGCCCGGCCGGGTCGGCGACAAGGACGTCACGATCATCGACGCGTTCGAAGCGGTCGGTGCATGCGCGCGCGGACTCATCACCCGCGAGGAGGTCGACGCCATCGAGCGCGCGATCTGCCCGGGTGAGGGTGCCTGCGGCGGCATGTACACGGCCAACACGATGGCTGCGGCGGCCGAGGCGATGGGGATGAGCCTTCCCGGTTCGGCCGCGCCGCCCGCCGTCGATCGTCGGCGAGACGGCTTCGCGCACCGCTCGGGCCAGGCAGTGGTGGAGCTGCTCCGTCGCGGGATCACGAGCCGGGACATCGTCACGCGGGAGTCGCTCCTCAACGCGATCGCCGTCGTCGTGGCTCTCGGCGGTTCGACCAACGCCGTGCTGCATCTGCTCGCGATCGCGCACGAGGCGCACGTCGACCTCGACATCGAAGACTTCAACACCGTCGCCGACAAGGTGCCGCACCTCGCCAACGTCAAGCCGTTCGGGCAGTACGTCATGAGCGATGTCGACCGCATCGGCGGCGTCCCGGTCGTGATGAAGGCGCTGCTCGACGCCGGGCTGCTCGACGGGGACTGCCTCACCGTGACCGGGAAGACGATGGCCGAGAACCTCGCGGCCATCGCGCCGCCGGACCCGGACGGCAAGATCCTGCGCGCGATCTCCGACCCGATCCACGCCACCGGCGGCCTCGCCATCCTGTCCGGCTCGCTCGCGCCGGAGGGCGCGGTGGTCAAGACGGCGGGGTTCGACTCCGACGTCTTCGAGGGCAACGCCCGCGTGTTCGACGGTGAGGCCGGCGCGATGCAGGCCGTCGAGGACGGCACGCTGAACAAGGACGACGTCGTCGTCATCCGCTACGAAGGGCCCAAGGGTGGCCCGGGCATGCGCGAGATGCTGGCCGTGACGGGTGCGATCAAGGGTGCCGGCCTGGGCAAGGACGTGCTGCTCATCACCGACGGGCGGTTCTCCGGCGGCACGACGGGCCTGTGCGTCGGGCACGTCGCACCCGAGGCCGCCGACGGCGGCCCGATCGCGTTCGTGCGCGACGGCGACCGGATCCGGCTCGACGCCGCCGCGCGGACCCTCGACCTCCTCGTCGACGAGGCTGAGCTGGCCGCACGCCGGGAGGGCTGGTTCCCACCGGCCCCCAAGCACCAGAGGGGTGTGCTCGCGAAGTACGCCAAGCTGGTGGGTTCGGCTCGCTACGGCGCCGTCCTGGACTGAGCCGGCGCGACGAGAGCGCGGGCGTCCCAGAGGGCAGGACTCGCGTATCAGATGGTGAGACGGGCCGTGTCACTGCTTGACACGACTCCGCCCGCGGGCGACGGTAGGTGCGTGTCCATGTCCACCATTCTCGTAGTTCGCAGGCGCGCAGCCTGACGAACCGTCGTCGTCTGCGCGCTCCCTCCGTCGCCCTGTGCGGGCCGGGGGGTTTTCCATTTCCCCACTCACCCCACCCCGCCCCACGACCAGCAACGAGGACGAGATGACCGACCAGATCACCGGAGCCCAGAGCCTGGTGCGCTCGCTGGAGCACGCCGGAGTCGAGGTCGTCTTCGGCATCCCTGGCGGGGCGATCCTCCCGGCGTACGACCCGCTGATGGACTCCACCCAGGTGCGTCACATCCTCGTGCGCCACGAGCAGGGGGCAGGCCACGCCGCAGAGGGCTACGCCCAGGCCACCGGACGCGTCGGCGTCTGCATGGCGACCTCCGGCCCGGGTGCGACCAACCTGGTCACGCCGATCGCGGATGCCTACATGGACTCGGTGCCGATCGTGGCGATCACCGGGCAGGTGCCGAGCGCGTCGATCGGCACGGACGCCTTCCAGGAAGCTGACATCCGCGGCATCACGATGCCCATCACCAAGCACAGCTTCCTCGTCACCAACCCCGACGACATCGCCCGCGCGGTGGCCGAGGCCTTCCACATCGCCGGCACCGGGCGACCCGGACCGGTGCTCGTCGACATCGCGAAGGACGCGCTCCAGGCGCGCACCACCTTCGACTGGCCGTCGGTCATCGATCTCCCCGGCTACCGCCCGGTCACCCGCCCGCACGCCAAGCAGGTGCGCGAGGCGGCCCGGATGATCGTCGAGGCGAAGCGTCCGGTCCTCTACGTCGGCGGCGGCATCATCAAGTCGCGCGCGCACCTCGAGCTGATGCGGCTGGCCGAGCTCACCGGGATCCCGGTCACGACGACCCTCATGGCACGCGGTGCCTTCCCCGACTCGCACCCGCTGCACCTCGGCATGCCGGGGATGCACGGATCGGTCGCGGCGGTCGGCGCGCTGCAGAAGAGCGACCTGCTCATCACCCTCGGCGCACGCTTCGACGACCGCGTGACCGGTCGCCTCGACACGTTCGCCCCCGACGCGCTGGTGATCCACGCAGATGTCGACCCCGCCGAGATCTCCAAGAACCGCACGGCCGACGTGCCGATCGTGGGTGATGCCAAGGAGGTCATCAGCGACCTGATCCTGGCGCTCAAGGCCGAGCACGACGCCGGTCACACAGGTGACTACGCCGAGTGGGTCAGCCTCCTCGACCACATGAAGGCGACGTACCCGCCCGGCTACGACCTGCCCGCCGACGGGTCGCTCGCCCCGCAGTACGTCATCGAACGGCTCGGCATCATCGCCGGCCCCGAGGCGATCTACGCCGCGGGTGTGGGCCAGCACCAGATGTGGGCCGCGCAGTTCGTCAAGTACGAGATCCCCGGCACGTGGCTCAACTCCGGCGGTGCCGGCACGATGGGATACGCCGTGCCCGCGGCCATGGGCGCCAAGGTCGGGCGCCCCGACGCCACGGTGTGGGCGGTCGACGGTGACGGCTGCTTCCAGATGACGAACCAGGAGCTCGTGACCTGCTCGATCAACGACATCCCCATCAAGGTGGCGCTGATCAACAACTCGTCGCTCGGCATGGTGCGGCAGTGGCAGACGTTGTTCTACGAGTCGCGTTACTCCAACACCGACCTGCACAGCCACCGCGTGCCGGACTTCGTCAAGCTCGCCGACGCCTACGGCTGCCACGGTCTGCGCTGCGAGTCACCCGACCAGGTCGACGCCACGATCGAGAAGGCGATGTCGCTCGACGACGCGCCCGTCGTCGTCGACTTCGTGGTCAACAAGGACGCCATGGTGTGGCCGATGGTGGCCGCCGGCACGAGCAACGACAACATCAAGGTCGCTCGCGACCTTGCCCCCCGCTGGGACCGCGAGGACTGAGGACAACTGACATGAGCCGACACACCCTCTCCGTGCTCGTCGAGGACCAGCCCGGAGTCCTCGCCCGCATCTCCGCGCTGTTCTCGCGGCGCGGCTTCAACATCGACTCGCTCGCGGTCGGCCCGACCGAGCTGTCGGGGGTCTCGCGCATGACGATCGTCGTCAACGTCGAGGAGCTCCCGCTCGAGCAGGTGACCAAGCAGCTCAACAAGCTCGTCAACGTGCTCAAGATCGTCGAGCTGGACCCCGCCTCGGCGGTGCAGCGCGAGCTGCTGCTCGTCAAGGTCAAGGCCGATCCCGAGTCGCGGTCGCACGTCCTCGAGACGGTGGCGCTCTTCCGCGCCAAGGTCGTCGACGTCGCCACGGACACGGTGACGATCGAGGCCACCGGCAGTCGCGACAAGCTCGAGGCACTGCTCCGGGTGCTCGAGCCCTTCGGTGTCAAGGAGCTCGTCCAGTCCGGGATGGTGGCCGTAGGACGCGGCTCGCGCTCCATCTCCGACCGCACCCTGCGACCGGCCGACCGCTCGGCCTGAGCCACCGGAACACCCTCTGCCGCACCCTCCCGGCGGCGCCCGCTCCAGCCCTGTCAGAATCTGACCAGATCCCAACGCACTAGGAGATTGCCACCGTGGCCGAGCTTTTCTACGACGCCGACGCCGACCCCTCGATCCTCGCCGGCAAGAAGGTGGCGGTGCTCGGGTACGGCAGCCAGGGCCACGCCCACAGCCTCAACCTGCGCGACTCCGGCATCGACGTGCGGGTCGGGCTGCCCGAGGGCAGCAAGAGCCGTCCCAAGGCCGAGGCCGAGGGCCTGCGCGTCGTGACTCCCGCCGAGGCGTGCGCCGAGGCCGACGTCATCATGATCCTCGCGCCGGACCACAAGCAGCGCGGTCTGTACGCCGAGTCCGTCGAGCCGCACCTCACCGCCGGCAAGGCGCTGTTGTTCGGTCACGGCTTCAACATCCGCTTCGGCTACATCAAGCCGCCGGCCGACGTCGACGTCATCATGGTCGCGCCCAAGGGCCCCGGGCACATCGTGCGTCGTGAGTACTCCGCCGGTCGCGGCGTACCCGTCATCGTGGCCGTGGAGCAGGACGCCACCGGCAGTGCCTGGGGCCTCGCGCTCTCCTATGCGAAGGCGATCGGCGGTCTGCGGGCCGGCGGTATCAAGACCACCTTCACCGAGGAGACCGAGACCGACCTCTTCGGCGAGCAGGCCGTGCTCTGCGGCGGTGCGTCGCAGCTCGTGCAGTACGGCTTCGAGACCCTCGTCGAGGCCGGTTACCAGCCCGAGGTCGCCTACTTCGAGTGTCTGCACGAGCTCAAGCTGATCGTCGACCTCATGTACGAGGGCGGAATCGCCAAGCAGCGGTGGTCGGTGTCCGACACGGCGGAGTACGGCGACTACGTCTCGGGTCCGCGCGTGATCGACCCGAGCGTCAAGGACAACATGAGGGCGGTGCTCGCCGACATCCAGTCCGGTGCGTTCGCGCAGCGCTTCATCGACGACCAGGACGCCGGTGCGCCGGAGTTCAAGGCGCTTCGTGCGAAGGGCGAGCAGCACCAGATCGAGGGCGTCGGCCGCGAGCTGCGCGCGATGATGAGCTGGGTCGAGAAGACCGACTCGGACTACGTCGAGGGCACGTCGGCCCGCTAGGTCGACAGCACGTGAGGGGAGCGTCGAGCCGGACGCTCCCCTCACGCATGTCGTCGTCGGTTCCGACCGGTGGTGCGTCGTCGGCGGTAGGCGACAGCATGTGCCCATGGAGCTGACAGTCCGACCGTTCGAGGTCCGAGTCGAGGAGCGGGTGCTCGAGGATCTGCACCGCAGGTTGCGCGACACACGCTGGCCAGACCCCGCTCCGGGGCTGCCTTGGGGCCAGGGCACGGATCTCGACTACCTGAGGGCACTGGTCGACTACTGGCTCGAGGGCTTCGACTGGCGGCGGGAAGAGGTTCGGCTCAACGGCTACGAGCAGTTCGTGGCGGAGATCGACGGGGTCCGGGTTCACTACGTGCACCAGCGGTCGGGCCGGCCCCCGCTGCTGCTGACCCACGGCTGGCCGAGCTCGTTCGCCGAGATGCTGCCGCTCGTCGGCCGGCTGTCCGCCGACTTCGACCTGGTCGTCCCGTCGCTCCCTGGCTACGCCTTCTCGTCCCGCCCGGCGCACGTCGGTGTTGACAGCGCCTACACCGCGCGCCTGTGGCACCGGCTGATGCAGGGGCTGGGGTACGCGACGTACGGCGCCTGCGGTGGCGACTTCGGTGCCGGCGTCGCCACCTCGATGGCGCTGATCGAGCCCGCACCGATGACGGGCATCCATCTGAGCACGCCCGAGGTGAGCCCGTACCTCGGCCCGGGGTCGGCGCCGCTCACGTCGGCCGAGCGCGCGTACCTCGACCACGTGGCGCGATGGGACGAGACCGAACGGGGCTACAGCGGGATCCAGTCCACCCGGCCGCAGACCCTGGGGTACGGCCTCAACGACTCACCGGTGGGGCTGGCCGCGTGGCTGGTGGAGAAGTGGCGGGCGTGGAGCGACAGCGGAGGCGACGTCGATGCGCACATCGGGCGCGACAACCTGCTCACGACCATCACCCTCTACTGGGTGACCGGCTCGATCACCTCGTCGATGCGCGACTACGTCGACAACCGCTGGCACGGCAGCAGCATCGGGCCGGACGACCGGGTGCGGGTCCCCACGGCGATGGCGGTGTTCGCGAACGAGTTCGTCCCGGAGGGAGTGCCACCACGGTCGTTGTACGAGCGCCTCTACGACATTCGTCGCTGGACCGTCCTCCCGCGCGGTGGGCACTTCGCCGCGATCGAGGAGCCGGATCTGCTCGCCGCCGACATCCGGGCGCACTTCAGCGGGTCGAGCGGCGGGGCCGGTCAGTAGGAGAACGCACCCGTCGCGTCGAACCTGACCGGCCGTACGGCGAGAACGATGTCGACCGCAAGTGCGGCGCACAGGTGTCCGGCACAAGCCGGATTCCCCTGCGATTGTTGACAAGTTGCGCGCCTGCCCTGCCCACTGTCAGACGTCTGTCCTATTCTTTGTCTCATGTCTCTCGCCCCCGCCATCGACGACTGGGACGACCCGTCCTGGTTGCGTGGCCCGATGCCGGAGGAGGTTGCGCTGGCCCACGAGCTCGCCTCGCTGGACCGGTGTGAGGACGAGGAGCGGGAGGGCGAGGA